>JBFIDI010000056.1:0-17846 GCA_041581405.1 Burkholderiaceae bacterium | reverse complement strand
GGGCAGCCTGGTCATCGTCGGCAACGGCAGCGGCAACACCATCATCAGCGGCTTCGGAACCGACCGGGTGTTCGACCTGCGCAGCGGCGCGGGCACGGTCGTCATGTCGGGCCTGACGATCCAGGGCGGCGGCGGAGAGGATGGCGGCGCGATGCGCATCAATGCGTCGGTCACGGTCACGCTGACGGACGTGGTCATCCGCAACAACAACGGCAATGACGGCGGCGCGATCTACAACGAAGGCAACCTCACGATCACCCGCGGCAGCCTGACCGGCAACACCGCCGTCAACAACGATGGCGGCGCGATCTACAACACCGGCACGCTGGTGCTCAACCAGGTCGAACTGGGCAACAACCGGGCGACCAGTGGCAACAAGGGTGGTGCGATCTACAACAAGGGAACCGCCAACCTGACCGACGTCTGGGCGCACGACAACAGCGCCGAGGAAGGCGGGGCCTTGTGGATGAGCGGCAGCGGCAACAACGTCACGCTGACCAACACGACGCTGAACGCCAACACGGCGAGCAAGGACGGCGGCGCGATATTCGGCGAGAACAGCGCCCGGCTGACCGCCACCAACGTGACGATCAGCGGCAACACGGCGGGCGAGTATGGCGGCGCGATACGGGTCAAGTCCACCAACTGGACGATCACCAACGCCACCATCGCGGACAACAACGCGACGCTGGGAGCGGGCGCCGTCCACGCCGACGACAGCTCCGCCATCCGGTTCAGGTCCACCATCCTCGCATCGAACACGAGCGGCGCCGGAGCCTCCCTCAACGTCAGCAACCTGGCGCAGCAATCGCAGGGCTACAACCTCGCGACCCAGGCCACGGCCTGGCTCAACCAATCTCAGGACATCATCTCGACCAGCGGCGCACTGATGCTGGGCGCACTGGCGGCCAATGGCGGCTTTGCGCCGACCCGCGCGCTGCTGCTCGGCTCGACGGCGATCGACAAGGGCAGCCCCACCGCCCCGGCAAGCGACCAGCGCGGCGTGGCGCGCGTCGGCACCGCGGACATCGGTGCCTATGAATACAACCTGGGCAACGCCGCGCCGACGATCGGCGCCATCGCCAACCAGAGCACCGACGAAGACACGACGCTGGGCCCGCTGGCCTTCACCATCGATGACCTCGAGTCCGGACCCGATGGCCTCATCGTGACGGCGACCTCGCTCAACACCGGGCTGCTGCCCGAGGCCGGCATCGTGCTCGGGGGCAGCGGCGCGAACCGCACGATCACGCTGACGCCGGCGGCGAACGCGAACTCGGTGCTCAACGGGGGTTCGGTCACGGTGCGGATCTCGGTATCGGACGGCGTCAACACCACGCTGCGCGACTTCCTGCTGACCGTGAACCCGGTCGCCGACGACCCGGTCGCGGTCGACGACCTCGCATCGACGCCGGCGGCAACCCCCGTCGTGGTCGCGGTGCTCGGCAACGACGACGACGTGGACGGCGACAGCATCGTCATCGACTCGGCGAGCCTGCAGGACGGCTCCCAGGGAAGCCTGGGTTTCGACAACACCACCATCACGTTCACGCCCGGCCCGGCCGTGACCGGCGCCGTGCTGATCAACTACACGGTGCGCGACAGCACCGGCCGGATCTCGAACACGGCGGTGCTGACGATCAACGTCGGTGCCAACAATGCGCCCACGGCCGCCGGCGGCATGGTGGCACTGGACGAGGACACGACCCGCGCCATCGTGCTGGCCAACCTGAGTTACGGCGACCCGGACAGCCATGCGTTTGCCGCGTTGCGCGTGGACAGCCTGCCCACGGCCGGCAGCCTCTGGTTCAATGGCGAGCTGGTGACCAGTGCCGGCCTGATCGTCAACGCGGCCGACCTGGCGGCGGGCAAGCTCGTGTTCGCGCCGGCCACCAACGCCAATGGCGCCACCTACGCGACGCTGCAATTCAGCGTGCAGGACAGCGTGGGCGCGTTCTCCGCGTCCAGCGCGACGCTGACGTTCAACGTCCTGGCGCAAGCCGACGCACCGACCGCCGTGGACGACACCGCCAACACGCCGATCAACCAGGCGATCGACGTGAACGTGCTGCTCAACGACAGCCATCCGGACGGCGGCGGGGTCACCTATGCCATCACCGACGTCGTGCTCGACGATCCGTCGCTGGGCACGGTGTCGATCTCGTACGCGCTGGACGCCCGCGGGTCGGTGCTGTTCACGCCGACCAGCAACATCAGCGGCGAGGTCGTGATCCGCTACACGGTCACCGACGACGCCGGCACGCCGGCAAGCAGCGTGGGCACGCTGCGCGTGACGGTCGGCGCCAACACCCCGCCGAGCAGCGCCGACAACACGGTCACCGTCGCCGAAGACGGCAGCTACACGGTTCAGGCCGCCGACATCGCCTATGCCGATCCGGACGCGGCACAGAGCTTCTCCGCGGTTCGCATCGACCAGTTGCCGCAATACGGCGTGCTGACCATCGCTGGCGTGGTGGCACGCATCGGAGACTCGATCACGGCGGCACGGCTCGCCGCGGGCGACCTGGTCTACCAGCCGCAGGCGGACGGCAACGGCCCGGGCTTCGACCAGTTCCTGTTCAGTGTCGTCGACAGCGCCGGCTCCCGCTCCACCAGCTACAGCCTGACCGTCGACGTGACGCCGGTCAACGACGCGCCGGTGGCCAGCGGCGGCGCCACGCTGCCCGGCGTGGCCGAGGATCCGCTGGCACCGGCCGGAGCCACCGTGGCCAGCCTGTTCAGCGGCAACTTCAGCGACACGCGCGACGCCGGCAACCCGGGCCAGAACCAGCTGGCCGGGGTTGCCGTCGTCGGCCAGAACGTCGTGGCGGCGCAAGGCCGCTGGCAATATTCGATCGACGGCGGCCTGCTCTGGAACGATTTCGGCGGGAGCTTGAGCGACAGCGCCGCGGTCGCGCTGCGCGACTCCGACCGGCTCCGCTTCCTGCCGGGCGCCGACTTCAGCGGCACGCCCGACAACCTGACGGTGCGACTGATCGACAACTCCGTCGCCGTGACCGGCGGCGGCGCCATCGATGTTTCCGGCCATGGCGGAACCTCGGCGTTCAGCGCGGCCACCGTCAGCCTGTCGACGTCGGTGGGCGCGATCAACGACGCCCCGACGATCGTGGCGCCGGCGTCGATCACGGTGCTCGAAGACGTCGCCAGCCCGTTGACCGGCATCGTCTTTGCCGACGTCGACGCCGGCGTCGGCATCGTCACGGCCAGCTTCGGCGTGGCCAGCGGCAGCCTGAGCGCCACGTCGACGGCGCTGGTCACGGTCGGCGGCAACAGCGCCAACCTGACGCTCAGGGGCACGCTGACCGACATCAACCTGTTCCTGGCCGCGGGCCAGCTGCGGTTCACGACGGCGCTCGATGCCACGGCCAGCGTCACGCTGGACATCACGATCGACGACGAAGGCCATTCCGGCATCGACCCCGGGACCAGCGGCGGCCCCGGCTCCGAAGCGGCCAGCAAGACGCTCACCCTGGTGGTGACACCCGTCAACGATGCGCCCACGGTGAATGCGCCCGCCACGCTGGTGGTCGTCGAAGACGCGGCCAGCCCGATCACCGGCATCGTGTTCGCCGACGTCGACGCCGGCTCCGCCGCCGTCGTGGCCGGTTTCGGCGTCGACAGCGGCACGCTCGCTGCCACCACGGGCAACGGCGTGACGGTTGTCGGCGCGGGCACGCAGGCCTTGACGCTGACCGGCTCGATCGCGGACATCAACGCTTTCATCGCCGCCGGCAACCTGCGTTTCACGACGGCCAGCGGCGCGACTGCCGACGTGACGCTGACCATCGCGATCAACGACGGCGGCAGTTCCGGCACCGGCGTACCGGAAACGGCCTCCATCAGCCGCACCGTGACCGTCAGCCCGCTGAACAAGGCGCCGGTGGTCTCGGCGCCAGCGAACCTGACGGCCATCGAGGACGTGCCCAGCCCGATCACCGGCATCGGCTTCAGCGATGCCGATGCCGGCAACGCCATCGTCAACGCCGGCTTCAGCGTCGACAGCGGCACGCTGGCGGCGATCGCCGGCAACGGCGTTGCGGTCACCGGCTCGGGCACGCAGGCGCTGGTGCTGACCGGCTCGATCGCGAACCTCAACAGCTTCATCGCCAACGGCAGGCTCTTCTTCACCACGGCGCAGGACGCAACCGCCAACGTGACGCTGCGCAGCACGATCGACGACGGCGGCAACACCGGCGTCGGTGGTGCCCGGTCCGACCTCGCGACCAGCACCATCGTCGTCACGCCGGTCAACGATGCCCCATCCCTGGTGTCGCCGTGGGCCAACCAGACGGTGGTCGCCAGCCAGGCGGCGCTGCTGCAGATACCGCCGGCGAGTTTCACCGACCCGGATGCGGGCGATACGCTGCGGTATGCGGCCACGCTGGCGGACGGATCGGCATTGCCCGCCTGGCTGCGGTTCGATCCGCTGGCGCGCAGCTTCTCGGCCAACGCGGCCCTTGCCGATGTGGGCACGCTCACGCTGCGCGTGACGGCCACCGACGATGCGGGCGCCTCGGCCGAGATGGTGTTCAGGCTGTCGGTCGTGGCGCCGGCGCCAACGACCGAGCCGGTCGAGCCGGAGGCCGCCGCCCCGGTCGCCGCACCGGCGACCACGGAAGAGACCGACACGCCGGAACCGGTCGAGGCACCGGCGGAGACGGCGGCGGAAGCCGCTCCGGCGGCAGACCTCGAAATCGCCATCGAGCCGCCCTCGGCCCTGATCACGTCGGACACGGCGGGAATCGAGATCGACACCAGCATCACCGTCGCTGCGCAACGCCAGTTCAACTTCGACGTGGCCTCCACGCTGCCGGTGTCCCAGGCCGACACGGTGCTGGCGGCCGCCCTGCTGACGCAGTTCAGCGACATCGCCACCTCGGCGTCGGGCGACATGTTCACCAACGAGGACCTGCTGCGCAAGCTCGAGGAGCTCAAGCGCCAGATGCTGCAGCAGGATTCGACCCAGCAGACGGTGCTCGCCTCGTCCATTGCGCTGACCAGCGGCCTGTCGATCGGTTACGTGGTCTGGCTGATCCGTGGCGGCATCCTGGTCAGTTCGATGCTGTCGGCATTGCCGGCCTGGCAACTGATCGACCCGCTGCCGGTGCTGGCCACGGCACGAGGCGGCAGACCCAAGCCGGGCCAGGCACCGGCAGAAGACCCCGAGGTCGAAAAATTGTTCGATGACAAGACCCCGGCGCCGCCCAAGGCGCCCAAGCCGGCCGTGCCCGCCGCCACCGGCGCGCAGGCCGCACAGGATCATCCGTCGCCATGAATCCGTTCGCGTTCATGCGCCGCCTGTCGACCCGCGTGCATCTCGCGCTGGGCCTGTCCGCCATCGCCGTGGGTGTCGTGCTGCTCGCCAGCTACCTGCATCTCGTACCGGATGCGGAGGCGCTGACGCGCCAGCATCGCGCGTCGCTGGCCGAGACGATCGCGATCACCACCTCGTCCATGCTCGATGCGGCCGAGCCGGACCAACTCGCCGATACGCTGGCCTTTCTGCGCGGGCGCAACGACGGCCTGCTGTCGCTGGGTGTACGCGCGGAGTCGGGCCAGCTGCTGGTCGACATCCATGACCATGCCGCCAACTGGAGCGCACCCGCGGGCGGCATCTCGACCGACGCGCAGATCATCGTGCCGGTCTGGCGCGACAACGCGCCGTGGGGGACGGTGGAGCTGCGGTTCACGCCGCTGCGCGCGTCGGGCTGGCGTGGCCACCTGCAGGACCCGAGCATGCGCCTGTCGGCGTTCATGTTCCTGGTCTGCGCGCTGCTGTTCTATTTCTATCTCCGGCGCATGCTGCGGGCACTCGACCCGTCCCGCGCCGTGCCGCAACGGGTGCGCGCCGCATACGACACCTTGACCGAAGGCCTGATCGTGCTCGACCACCAGGGCAACATCGTGCTGTCGAACAAGTCGACCAGCCTGATGCTCGGCGTGCCGGAGGCCAAGCTCGTGGGGGCCTCGCCGTCGATGTTTCCGTGGGCGATGGGCGACGACCGCGCGCCCGCGGCGGGCGAACTGCCGTGGCAACGCGCGCTCCAGGACAAGCAGCCGCAACGCGACGTGCACCTGAAGGTGGGCAGCGCGGACGGCGCGCGTTATTCGCTGCGCGCCAACTGCTCGCCGATCCTGGACGACACGGGCGGCATCCAGGCGCTGGTCATCAGCTTCCAGGACGTGACCGAACTCGAGCAACGCGGCGTCGCCTTGCAGGTGGCCAAGGAACAGGCCGATGCGGCCAACGAGGCCAAGAGCCAGTTCCTGGCCAACATGAGCCACGAGATCCGCACGCCGATGAACGCCATCCTGGGTTTCACCGAGGTGTTGCGGCGCAGCGGGCTGCGCCAGTCGACCGAGGCGAGCAAGCACCTGGACATCATCCATTCGAGCGGCAAGCACCTGCTGAACCTGATCAACGACATCCTCGACCTGTCCAAGGTCGAGGCCGGGCGGCTCGAGGCGGAAAAGATCGCGTTCGCGCCGCACGCGGTGGCCAACGAAGTCGTGCAGACCCTGCTCGAGCGGGCCTCGGACAAGGGCCTGGCGCTGCAACTGGAGTTTCCGGAGCCACTGCCCGCCACCATCGACGGCGATCCGGCGCGGCTGCGCCAGATCCTGACCAACCTGATCGGCAACGCGATCAAGTTCACCGAAAGAGGCAGCGTGCGCATCGTCTCGCGGCTGCAGCGCCACGGCACGACGACGCGGTATTGCATCGACGTCATCGACAGCGGCATCGGCATACCGGCCGACAAGGTCGAGTCGGTGTTCGAGCCGTTCGTGCAGGCCGAGTCCTCGACCACGCGCCGTTTCGGCGGCACCGGCCTGGGGCTGACGATCAGCCGCGGCTTTGCGCGTGCGATGGGCGGCGACATCACCGCCAGCAGCACCTATGGCCAGGGGACGACCTTCAGCATATGGCTCGACGCCGGCGCGGTCGAACCGTCCGCCCTGCTCGACCCGGCGGCGCTGGCCGAGGCGGCGCGCCCCGAGGCGGAGGTCGCGGCGGTGCAGTGGCGCTTCACGCCGCGGCGGGTACTGGTCGTCGACGATGGCGCCGAGAACCGGCAGCTGGTGCGCATCCTGCTCGAGGAAGTCGGCCTGCGGGTTTCCGAGGCCGAGAACGGCCAGCAGGCGCTGGACCGGATCGCGGCCGAGCGTTTCGATCTGGTGCTGATGGACATGCAGATGCCGGTCATGGACGGCGAGACCGCGACACGCCGCCTGCGCGAGCAAGGCGTGCGCCTGCCCATCATCGCGCTGACCGCCAATGCGATGAAGGGTTTCGAGAAGGAACTCGACGCCGCCGGCTTCAGCGGCTACCAGACCAAACCCATCGACGTCGACGCCTTGCTGGCCGACCTGGCGGCGCGGCTCGACGGACGCTCGGTGGCGAGCAGCCCGGCTGCGGCGCCGGCCGCGGCCGCACCGCAGGAGGCAGCCGGCCCCGCGGACACGACGCCAGCCGAAGCCGTCGCCGCGGCCGCCGAACCCGCGCTGGTCTCGCGCCTGGCCGGCCATGCGAAACTCGGCCGTATCGTGATGCGTTTCGTCGAGCAGTTGCCGGCGCGCCTCGATCAGATGCAGGCGGCATTGCAGACGGCGGACTGGAGCGAACTCGCAGCCCAGGCGCACTGGCTCAAGGGCGCCGGCGGCAGCATGGGTTTCGACGATCTGTTCGAGCCTGCGCGCGCGCTGGAAGACGCGGCCAAGGCGGCGGATGCCGGTGCCGCGACCGACGTCATGGCCCAGCTGCAGCGCCTGCGCATCCGCATTGAACACGGCGCCGCCACCGGCGCGCCGATGGAGGTTACCGCACCATGAAGGAAGACATCTGGGCCGACACCCGGCCCTGGGGCCTGGAGGAGGCGCCGCGCTCGCCCTTGCTCGATGCCAAGGTGATGATGGTCGACGACGAGCCGTTGATGACCGACCTGATCCAGGCCTATCTCGAGGACGAGGGTTACGCCAACTTCGTCGTCGCGAACGATCCGCGCAAGGCCATGGAGCTGCTGCGCCAGGAAGAACCGAGCGTATTGCTGCTCGACCTGATGATGCCGCACATCTCCGGCTTCGAGTTGCTCGAACTGATCCGCGGCGACCGCAAGTTGCGCTACACCCCGGTGATCGTGCTGACCGCCGCCACCAGCCCCGAAGCCAAGCTGCGCGCGCTGCAACTGGGCGTCACCGACTTCCTGTCCAAGCCGGTCGACGAAAGCGAACTGGTGCTGCGCTTGCGCAACACGCTGGCGTTCCACCAGTACCACAAGCGCCTGGTCGACTTCGACAGCGTGACCGGACTGCCGAACCAGCGGCCGTTCGACCGCAGCGTGCAGGACCTGATCGACCGGCGCGAACTCACCGGCGGCATGGTGGCCCTGCTCAGCATCACCGTGCCGCAATGCCGGCAATTGCGCGATTCGGCCGGGCAACACGCGGCCGACGCGTTGGCGCGGACGGTTGCGCGCCGTCGCGCACGGTTCGCGAGCGAAGAAGTGCAGCAGCCGACGCTGATCGGCGGCACCGACCGCAACCATGGCCTGGCCCGGCTGGGCACGGTGCATTTCGGGCTCGCGCTGCAGGGCCTGGCCAGCGCGGACGCGGTCGAGACCGTGGCCAAGCGTGTGCTGGCGCTGGTCGCCGAGCCGGTCATGGTGGCCGAACACGAGATCGAGCCCAGCGCCTGGATCGGCATCGCGCTGAGTCCGGCCGACGGTACGACGAGCGAGGACCTGCGCAAGGGAGCGGCGCTGGCGGTGGCCCATGCGCAGCAGCAGACCCATCCGACCTTCCTGTTCGCATCGGCCGAGCTCAACGCGCGCTCGCTGGAGCGGCTGGCCCTGGGTTCGGCGCTGCGGGGTGCGGCCCAGCGCGGCGAATTGCGCCTGCACTACCAGCCCAAGCTCGACGTGGCCAGCAACCGCATCATCGGCGCGGAGGCGCTGGTGCGCTGGCAACATCCCGAACTGGGCCTGGTGCCGCCGATGCGGTTCATCGCGCTGGCGGAGGAACTCGGGCTGATCAACGGCATCGGCCGCTGGGTCATGCAGACCGCCTGCCGCGATGCGGCGCAGTGGGCGCGCGACGGCCTGGGCGAACTCAAGATCGCGATCAACGTCGCCAAGCCGCAGTTCCAGCTCGGCAGCCTGCGCGAGGACTTGCAGGCGACCATGGCGTCGACCGGATTGCAGCCACGCCAGCTCGTGGTCGAGCTGACGGAAAGCATGCTGATGGATGACGTCGACAACAGCCGCGCGCTGATGCACGAGATGAAGGAACTCGGCGTCACGCTGTCGATCGACGATTTCGGCACCGGTTATTCATCGCTGAGCTACCTCAAGAGTTTTCCGCTCGACGAGCTCAAGATCGACCGCTCCTTCGTCGTCGACCTGCCCGATTCCACCTCCGACGTGGCGATCGTGCGGGCCATCATCGACCTCGGCCACAGCCTGGGCATGTCGGTGATCGCCGAGGGCATCGAGACGGCGGAGCAACGCGAATGCATGCAGCTGCTGGGGTGCGACAACTACCAGGGTTTCCTGTTCAGCAAGCCGGTGCCGCTGGATGAATTCGTGGCCTTGCTGAAGAACCAGCACTGATCCGCATGGCGGGGTCGGGTCGTCCGACCCGGCGCCTGGCCGTCGTACCGCCCGTCTGCCGGCATCCCGGGCCAGACGCGCGCGCAGGCCTGCACGACCGAAGCCGGGCGTGCCCGGCCAGGCTCCTTGCATCGGGCCCATGACTCCGCTATGCCTGTCTATACAACATCGGACCGATACCCTTATACTGAATTCGTCCGTTTCAAGCCGATATCCCCATGTGTCCACACAGCGTCAGCGCGCCACCGTCCGGCACCGGTCCGGTTGCGGTGATCGACGTCGGCACGGCGCTGTGTGAAGGCACGGCGTGGCCGGACAGGCGCCGCCCGGCGCGTGGTTCGGCAACCCGAAGTCCGAACGCACCAGGACCTTCCTGAGCCAGATCCTGGCCCATCGAGAAGACGCCTTTCTTTCTTTCGACCCTATCGCTGCCATGTCCCCCTACCTGAGAAATACCTGGTACGTCGCCGCCCTTTCACCCGAGGTCGGGCGCACGCTCACGCCGGTCAGGCTGCTGGGCGAAGCCATCGTGCTGTACCGCACCGAAGACGGCCGCCCGGTGGCGCTGGAGGATGCGTGCCCGCACCGCAAGCTGCCGCTGTCGATGGGCCGCATCAAGGGTGACGCGGTCGAATGCGGCTACCACGGCCTGACCTTCGACTGCGCGGGCACCTGCATCGACGCGGCGACACAGTCGCGCATTCCACCGTTTGCCAAGGTGCGCAGTTATCCGGCACGCGACCGCTACGGCCTGCTGTGGTTGTGGATGGGCGACCCGGCGCGGGCCGACGAGAACGCGATCATCGAGATCGACAACCACGACAACCCCGCCTGGCACATCACCCAGGGCGACAGCATGCTGATCGAATGCAACTACCTGTGGATGGTCGACAACCTGCTCGACCCCTCGCACGTGGCCTGGGTGCACCGCAGTTCCTTTGCCGGCGCCGGCACCGACAACACGCCGATGCAGATCACGGCCGACGACACCGGCGTCGTCAACAGCCGCTGGCTGCTGGACCAGCCGCCGCCGCCGTTCTATGCGCCGCTGGTCAGGTTCCAGGGCAACGCCGATCGCCTGCAGCACTACGAGGTGCGGTACCCGGCGCTGGCGGTGAACATGGGCATCTACACACCGGCCGGCAAGGGGGGCCCGGACATGGTCGAGGACGCCGACACGTATCGGATGATCTCCTACCATTTCCTGACGCCGATCGACGAGGACCACACGCAGTATTACTGGCTGCAGCACCGCAACACCGACCCGCACGACGAGGCGCTCACGCGCAAGATCGCCGCCGGGGCCAAGGCCGCGTTCGAGGAAGACCGCGCCATTCTGCGCGCGGTGCACCTGGGCATGAAGAACAAGACCACGCCCACGACCGGACTGTTGCTCGACGCGGCGGCCAGCCGTTTCCGCAAGGGACTGGCGGAGCGGATCGCGCGGGAGCAGGCGCAGGGCGAGGTAAAGGTCGGCTGAAGCCAGGTCCTCGCCAGCACCGCCTGTCGATGGGTCGGCTGACGAACGCACGGGGGGCCGGAGAATGCATATCCGTGCCGCCTGCCCCTGCCAAGAGCCATCGCACGCGACAGGCATGCCCAAACTGACGCCGGCAACAGTAGGGACGAGGATATTCAGGCCTCGTCGGGCTCCTGGTAATACCCCACCGTATCGCCTTCGGTCGTCACGCCGAGCCCGTTGAGCAGCCGGTTCGAATAGTTGAAATAGGCGCAGACCTGGTTCACCTCCAGGATCTCGCCGTCGTCGCAACCGGCCGCACGCAGGGTGTCGTAGTCGGCCTTCTCCATGTCGCCGACGTGCGCCGTCAGCTTACGCGTGTAGTTGAGCAGGGCCAGCTCCTTGCCCTGGAATGCCAGCTCCGGCTGGGCCCGGGACAAGGCATCCCAGACCAGCGTGGAGCGTGCCTTGTCGTTCATCAGCCGGCGCGCGTTCGCCCAATGGTGGGTCAGGCTGTATGCGCACTTGTTGGTCATGCTGGTGTACGAGGCCACGACCTCGAGGAACCAGAACGGCAGGCTGTTGTCCGGGTTGTGCAGCACGTTGCGGTACAGCACCAGGTGGCCTTGCATCGACAGCGGCCGCAGGCTGTGCGCGCGCATCACGTTGTCGACGGTTCCACTGGGCGTCTTCGCCAGTTCGTACATGTCCTTCAGTTGTCCGGTGGCCTCTTCCACCGGAACCATCTTGATCCAGGCTGTCATCGCGTGTCTTTCATGGCTTGGGTTTCCAGGGTTGTCGTGCGGCGGTCGACCGGCTTGCGCGCGAAGATGCGCTTGACCATCGGAACAAAGGTCTCGATCGGCTCGCAGGGGTAGTCGGGGTCGGCCGCCGCCTGGTCGTATCGGGCGACGAACTCGGCCGTCCAGTCGTAGTGGGGATGGCCCTTCCACAGGTCGCGTTCATGCTGCTTCACGCCGGGCAGGTGGGGCGAATGCAGGTTCTGGAACGTGGCGTGGTGCTGCAGCATCCAGTAGTTGCGGTCCGAGATGTAGGCGCCCATCAGCGCGGCCGCGAAATCGCCGTGCAGCAACGGGCAGGTGGTGAAGCCGACATCGTGCAGCAAGGCCACGACCACGTCCTCCTCCTCGCGCCCGTCGCGGAGGACCATGGTCGCGGACTGCAGGCAGTGGCGGTAGTTGTTGACCATGTAGCCGAACGACGGATCGTCCTTCGACGCGGTCAGCAGGCGCAGCGCCTGCGCCGCCTGGTGCTCGGCCAGGTAGACACGCCGCTGCTGCTCGAGCAGTTGCCAGTCCTCGGGCTGGAAGTCCTCCAGCGCGATCTTGTCGACATGGCGCCACTCGGGCCGTGCCAGTGGAGAGAGGTGCGTACGCGGGGTCGTCATCGTGGGTTCATGCTCCTTGGGTTGCGGCGAGCCAGGCCTGGGTTGCGGGGCGCCAGGGATCGAGCGCCTGGCGCACCGGCGCATGCGCCTGGGCGGCGTCGAGCCAGCCCTGCAACACCGGCGGCAGCACGATGGTTTGCCCGCAGGCGGCCAGCACCATCGCGGCCAGCGGCAGGTTCACCAGGGGACCGCAGTCGGCCAGGCTGATGGTCGGTGTCAGCAACCACGGTTGCGGCCGCACCCAGGATGCCAGTTGCGCGATGCGCGTCTCGATCTCGGAGCGCAGCGCGGCGACCTGCTGCGCATCGCGCCGCGCGGGATTCACATGGGCGAACAAGGCGCGCACCTTCGGCTCGAGGTACAGGTCGTGGAAGCGGCACAGGAAACGCACGCGCGCACGCAGCTGCAGGTCGGCCGGCAGCATCGCCGGTTCGGGGTGGCTCTCCTCGAGGTATTCGTTGATCGCCTCTGACTCGGACAACACCCAGTCGCCGATGCGGATCGCCGGCAAGGTGCCCATCGGCACGATGGCGCGGTACTCGGCCGAGCGGTAGCCTCCGGGCGGCGCGACCTCGTCGAATGCGATGCGCTTGACCGCGAGCACGATACGCACCTTGGCGCTGTAGCTCGATACCGCCGTGGCGTAGAAGGTCATCATGCGCCCTGCTCCTCCCGGCCCGCCAGGAAGGCCGCGTAGTCGCGCGCGCCGGCCTGCGCCGCCAGCGCCACCAGGTCGGCGCCGTGTTCGGCCAGGCCCAGGCCGGAATGCGAACCCACGCGCCCGTCCGGGAAGCGGCCGCGGTGCGCCGATGCATCGTCGTGGTTGTCGCCGCCGTGGCGCTTCATGAAGTCGGGCGCGAGCACGGCCGGCGCGGGCAGGTCGTCGGGCGGGCAGGCCTCGGGCAACAGGCCACGGGTGATCGCCAGTTCGGAGGGCGTGGCATGCATGCCTTCGCCGCTGCCGTACAGGCGCTGGCGCAACGCGTTGACCTCCGGATAGTCCCACCAGCTGCGCAGCCGGAACACGACCGGCGGGTGTTCGCCGCGTCCCAGGCTGCGATCGGCATGGATCTCCTGGAACGCGCACTGGACCGGCGCCAGGTTGCCGCCGTGGCCGTTGAGGAAATAGAAGTGGCGAAACCCCTGGCTGGCCAGCGACTGCACGTAGTCGACGATGACGCGGATCAGCGTCGTGGGCCGCAAGGACACCGTGCCCGGGAAACCCAGGTTGAACTGGGCCGGACCCAGGCTCAGTGTCGGCCCCACCAGCGCGCCGCATTGCTCTCCGATGGCCTGCGCCACGGTCTGCGCGGTGAGGCTGTCGGTGCCGATCAGGCCGGTCGGTCCATGCTGCTCGGTGGAACCCATCGGCACGATGATGCCGTCGGACTGCCGCAGGTAGGCCTCGACCGCCGGCCAGGTACTGTGATGGAGCAGCATCGACGCGCCTCCTTTCGTCCCGCTCAAGGTGCGGTGGCCATCCGGCGCTCCATGCGACGCACCAGGTAGGACACGAACAGGATCAGCACCAGGTATTCGACCACCAGCAAGGTGTAGGTCTCCAGCGGACGGTATTCGCTGACGTTGAGCTCGTTGGCGCGCCGGGTCAGTTCCTGCAGGCCGATCACCGAGATCAGCGACGACATCTTGAGCACGTAGACGAACTGGTTGCCCAGCGCCGGCAGGATCACCTTGATCGCCTGCGGCATCACGACCAGCCGCATCGTCAGCGACCAGCCCAGCCCCAGGCTGCGGGCCGCCTCGACCTGGCCCTTGGGTACCGACTGGATGCCGGCACGGAACACCTCGGCCTCGAACGCGCTGTCGCTGATGGCCAGCGACAACACGCCGGTGGCGAACACGCCCAGTTGCAGGCCGATGATGACCGGCAGGCCGTAGAACACCCACAACATCAGCACCAGCAGCGGAATCGACCGGAACAGCTCGACGTAGACCCGGTTGATCCGGTTGAGCGACTTGCGCCTGGACAGGCCGGCCACGGCCACCAGCGCGCCGATGATCACCGACAACACGATGGCACAGACGGACACCAGGATGGTCCACCACATGCCGCCGATCAGGAACTGCAGGTTGGACAGTCCCTTGGCCTGGAACGGGTTGAAGATGTACCAGCCCCAGTTGTAGCTGGAGGCACCCCCGCCGCCGGACGAGCCGGCGCACCCGGCCAGCAACAGGACGAGCGCGACGGGAACGAGCAGGCGCCGGCTTATTTCGCCGACAGCCATTTGGCTTCGAGGCCGGCGAAGAATCCTTCTGCTGTCTTGAGCGCGATCCAGTTGTTGACGAAGGTCAGCCAGACCTCGTCACCCTGCGGCATCGGGTAGGCAAACGGGCGCTTGTTGCGCATGTCGTTGCTGCTGCCCACCATCTGCAGGTCGGGGTAGGTCTTCATCAGCGTGGCGGCTTCGACGTTGCTGGTGATCGTCACCTGGGCGCGGCCGGCCAGCACCTCCTGGTAACCGGTGGCGGGTTTCTCGATGGCCCGCACCTTGGCCTTGGGGAAATGCGACCTGGCCTGCTGCTCGAACACCGTGCCCATCAGCACCGCCACGGTGACGTCGGGTTTGTCGATCGCGTTCCAGTTCGTGATCTTGGCGCCGGTCTTCTTGCTGACCAGCGGCACCGTGCCCGCATAGATGTACGGGTCGGAGAACGCCACGGTCTTGGCGCGAGCCATGCTCAGCGAGGCACCCGAGAAGATGTCGTACCGATCGGAGACGATGCCGTTGACCAGGGTCGCCCATTCGGCCGGCACGAACTCGATCTTGACGCCCATGTCCTTGGCCAGTTCCGTCATCGCCTCGACGTCGAAACCGGTCAGCGTATTGGTGGCCGTGTCCTTGATCGACATCGGGTTGAAGTCACCGGTGGTCCCGACGCGCAAGGTGCCACGCTCCAGGATCTGCGTCAGCCGCGACTTGTTCTGGGCGGCGCCGTGCAAGGGCATCAGCAAGAGCGCGGCGACCGTCAGTCCCGCGAGGGCATTCATCCATTTTTTCATCGGGTATTCCTGGCAAGGTTGTATAGACAGGCACCCATGCTAATGGCAAATGCTGCAATGCGCAATTGGAAAAAGAACGTCGCGGCCCGGGCTCAGTCTTCCTTGCCGCAGGGCCAGCTCTTCGGTGCCCGCAGGCCCTCGGGCAGCCGGGTTGCGGCGTCGCCGCAGGCCGATTCGAGCTGGCCTGGCGTCAGGCCGACCACGCGGCTGAGGTTCACGCCTTCGAACCGGGTGCGGAAGGTGCGCGCCTCGTGCATCCGGGCGCCGTCGAGCCGCGTCTTGGTGAAGTTGGCGCGTGCCAGGTCGGCGCCACTCAGGTTCACCCCCTCGAGATTGGCTTCTTCCAGGTTGGCGCGCTGCAACTCGGTCTTGCGCAGATTGGCCTGCGAGAGGTCGGCCTTGGCCAGGTTGGCGCGCGCCATCTCGGCCTTGGTCAGGTCGGCGCCGGTCAGTTTGGCGCCGGTCAGGTTGGCGCGGTAGGCATTGAGCTGTATCAGCTTGGCCCGGCTGAGGTCGGCGCCACTGAGCCGGACCCGGTCGACGCTGGCATGGGTCAGGTCGGCGCCCACCAGGTTGGCGCGCTGGAAATCGGTGCCGTTGAAGTCGGCGCCACCGAGCCGCGCGCCGGCCAGGTTGACCTCGCGCAACACCAGCCGGGGTTTCTCGCACTGCGTCCAGTCGACACCGGGCCCCGGGGCATCGCCGCAGCCGGCCTGGGCAATGCCGCCGGACAAGCCGGCAAGCAATACGGCGACCACTGCGCCTCGGTGCACGGTGGTCCGCGACAAGCGTCCCGGCAGCCATATGATGCGGCTCGCGGGTCGGGGGGAGAGACGGGTCCGGTCAGCCATGCCGGCCATCTTACCCGCTGCTCCGGCGTCCTGCCTATGCCCCTGGTGCGGCACCGCCATTGACGCGACCACCGCCGCGCGCGGATACTGGCGTCGTGGCGCGCCGCGGCCGAAGCCGCTGCGCACCACCCCCGTACAACCGCCATGGCCTTGTCACCCGAACTCGCCGACTGGCGCCGCACGCGGCGCACGGAACTGCTGGACCTGCGCATGGCCGTGGATGCGGCGCAGCACACGGCGTGGAACACACGGATCACCGACAGGCTGCTGCGCGGCTTCACGGTCGACGACGGCCTGATCGTCGCGGCGTACTGGCCGTTCAAGGGCGAATTCGATCCGCGCTTTGCGCTGCGTGCGTGGCGCCAGCGTGGTGCCCGCTCGGCCTTGCCCGTGGTGGTGGCCAAGGCCACGCCGCTGCAGTTCCGGCTCTGGTGGCCCGGGGTGCGGACCTCGGCCGGCGTCTACGGCCTGCCGGTCCCCGAAGGGGTGGACATCGTGCGGCCCGATGTCGTGTTGATGCCGCCGGTTGGTTTCGACGCGCGCGGATACCGCCTGGGTTACGGCGGCGGGTATTACGACCGCACGCTCGCCGCGTTGTCGCCCCGGCCCGTGAAGATCGGCGTGGGGTTCGAGCTCTCGCGCATCGAGACCATCCACCCCCAGGCGCACGACATCGCCATGGACTTCGTCGTGACCCAGGACGGACTGTGGCGTGTCGACGCCGGCGCCATGACACCGGCGACCGGTCCGATCGCGCTCGCGCGGCAGGCCTGAAACAGGCCGGATTTCCGCTACATTCGGTGCCATGAGGCATCTGCCGCGGGACGGCTCGGGGTTGTCCCGGCGCCGCGGCCAGGGCCCGACCCGGGAGGCATGTCATGGCTTGGATCGACACGTTCGGACGATGGGTGCGCATCGTCGCACTGGGCAGCCTGCCGCTGCTCGCCAGTTGCGGCGGCGGAGGTGGTGGCAGCATCGTGGGTTTCACGATCTCGGTCACGGTCAACGGCCTGTCCGGCAGCGGGCTCGTGCTGCGCGTCAACAGCGTGCAGTCGCTGAGCGTCGCGGCCAACGGCACGGTCACGTTCGCGTCGCCGCTGCCCACGGGCGCGAGTTACGTGGTCACCGTCGCGTCGACACCATCGGCACCGGCACAGTTCTGCACCGTGAGCAACGGCACCGGGACGATCGCCAATGCCAACGTCACCAACGTGGCGGTCTCGTGCCTCAACGTGGCCACGGCGGCTTATGTGGTGAACCTGGGCAGCAACACGGTCTCGCAGTTCAACGTGGCGGCCGACGGCAACCTCAGCCCCATGACGCCGGCGACGGTGGCCACCGGCAACGATCCCGGCGGCATCGCGCTCGATCCGCTGGGGCGTTATGCCTATGTCGCGAACGACGACGGCTCCGTGTCCCAGTTCACGATCGCGGCCGACGGGCGGCTGAGCCCGATGTTCCCGGCCGCGGTGCTGGCCGG
>JBFIDI010000055.1:0-17903 GCA_041581405.1 Burkholderiaceae bacterium | reverse complement strand
GCACGTCGCCGCCGTGCAGATGCAGCGTGCGGGTCGGGAACGCGATCTCGGCGCCATGGCGCTCGATGATCTGGCCGATCCGGATCAACACGTCCTGCTTGACCTCGTGGTACTTCACCCAGACCGTGGTCTTGGTGAAGGTGTAGATCATCAGGTCCAGCGACGAGCCGGCGAACTGGTTGAAGTTGACGATCAGTGTCTGTGTCGTGTCGATCTCGGGATGCTCGCGCAACATGTCGCGGATATCGGCCACGACCGCCGGCACCACGGCGAAATCGTCGTACCGCAGGCCGATGGTTTCCTTGATGCGGCGGTGGCTCATGCGCGAGGGGTTCTCCACCACGATGCTGGTGAACACCGCGTTGGGCACGTAGATCGGGTTCTTGTTGAAGGCCCGGATCCGGGTATGGCGCCAGCTGATGTATTCGACCGTTCCCTCCAGGCTCTTGTCCGGCGAGCGGATCCATTCGCCGACCGAGAACGGCCGGTCCAGGTAGATCGTCAGGCCGCCGAAGAAATTGGCCAGCAGGTCCTTGGCCGCGAAACCGACCGCGATGCCGCCGACGCCACCGAGGGCCAGCAGGCCGGTGATCTGGAAACCCAGCGTCTGCGCCGTCATCAGGATGGCGACGATCAGCGTCACCAGCCGCGACAACTTGCCCAGCGCATCCACCGTGGTGTGATCCACGTCCTCGCCGCGCTGCTCGCGCAGCGCGACGATGTTGCGCCCCACCTTGCCGATGAATCGCCACAGGAACCATGCCGCGCAGATGATCAGGGCCACGTCGCGCAAGGCCATGGCCTCGGCCAGGAACGACTCCTCGACCTGGCGCTGCACGACCCGGGCCATCACGCTGGCGCCGATCACCCACATCGCGGCGAGCACCGGACGGCTCGCGGTCTGCACCAGGGCGTCATCCCAGACCGACGTCGTGCGGGACGTGACCTTGGCCGCATGGCGCAGCAGCACCTGGGCCACCTGGTTCAGCGCCACCGTGACCAGGGCGATCGCGATCAAGGAGGCGACCCACAACTCGATGCCGATGTGGTCGCTCAGGAATGTGCTCAAACGGTTCATGCCATGGACTGTACGGCATGTGTGCGGCCGCGCAGAACCTGTTATGGTGCGCCAGAAGGTCCGGGCGCAGCCGTCGGCGCCGGACCTGCGACGCAAGGGACTCGCCATGCCAAGCAGCACTGCCGCCATCGATCCCGGCGCCACCGCGGCGCGGGACATGCCCCCCTGGCCGGACCTGCCGGACTCCTGGCCGGCGCTGCAGCAGGCGGAGCGCGACGCGCTGGCCGAGCGCCGCCGCCAGGTGCTGGCCGAATCGTCGGCGCAGGATCCGCTGGCCTTGCCACGCGTGGGCCTGGCGCTGTCGGGCGGGGGCATCCGCAGCGCCACCTTCGCGCTGGGACTCATGCGTGCGATGGCGCAGCACCGCCCGGACACCACCGACTCGGCCGACCCGGGCCTGACGCGCGACGGCCTGCTCGGGCGGCTGGACTATCTGTCCACCGTCTCCGGTGGCGGCTACATCGGCGCCATGTACGGCCGGCTCGTCGCCACCTACGGCCAGCAACGGGCCCAGCAACTGATGGCGGCGAGCCACTCCCCGGTCCTGGGCTGGCTGCGTCGCAACGGACGTTACCTCACGCCGGGCGGCTCGCGCGACATCGGCATGGCCATCGTCACCTACCTGCGCGCCTGGCTGGCGATCCACGCCGAATTCATGTTCGCCTGCATCGCACTCGGACTGGTCGTCGTGTTGCCACACTTGTGGCAACACAGCCTGCAGATACTCGATCCCCATGCCTGGGCGCCCTGGTACACCCCATGGTGGGCGTTGTCGCTGGCCTGGTGGACAGCCCTGGCGCCGGGCCTGATCGCGGGTTACTGGGCGGCCCGCGACGGACCGGACCCGACCACCACCGCAACGCGGCTCGGCTGGCGCGACCTGGTGTTCGTGCTGGGCATCGCCTACGGTGCGTTCAGCCTGCTGAAGCACCTGTATGCCAACGGGGTGCTCGACCCCGTGCGCCACAGCCTGACCTGGCCGGGCGCCGGTGCGCTGGCCCTGGGCTCGGTGGTGATCGGCCAGGTCGCGACCATGGGGTGGCTGGCGATGGACAGGACGCCGCACGCACTCAAGGTGGCGCGCATGCGCAACATCCTGACACGCATGCTGCGCTGGGTCATGCTCGCGACGCTGGCCCTGCTCGCCGTCGGCGCGCTGGACCGGCTGAGCTGGTGGATCCTGGAGGAACTGCAGACCGGCAACCAGTGGTTGTGGCGCGGCGTCGGCGTCGGCAGCGTGCTGATCGTCGTGTTGCGGGCCCTGGTGCAGCCGCTGCAGAAGATCGCCTCCGAGACCCATGTGCGCACACGCGAATGGTTGCCGCGCCTGCTCGACGTCGGCAGCCTGTTCGGCGTGCTGGTGCTGGTCATGGCCTGGATGGTGCTGCTGCAGTGGTTCGTGTTCGCTCCCGAGACCTTCGAGGCGTTGCGCAACGTGCCGGCCTGGATGCGCGCCAGCCTGCTGCTGGCCGCGCTGCTGGCCTGGATCCTGCTGTCGGCCGGCAACATCCAGATGGCCAACACCTCGTCGCTGCACAGCTTCTACCGTGCGCGACTGACGCGCGCCTACCTGGCCGTGGGCAACGTGGCGCGCAAGCTGGCGGACGAACACGGGGAGCGGGCCGACGTCACACGCGTGGTGCGCGGCGACGACACCAGCCTGCAGCACTACCGGCCGGAGACCCGCGGCGGGCCGATCCACCTGGTCAACACCTGCCTGAACCAGACCCGCGACGACAAGAGCGGCCTGTTCAACGCGGACCGCAAGGGCACGGCGGTCACGGCCAGCTGGCGCGGCTTCGAGATCGGCCCGCGCGAGTTCGTCGCGCTGCGGGACGGCCACGATGCCGGCACGCTGGGTCGCTGGGTCGCGGTATCGGGCGCCGCCGCCTCGCCCGGCGCGGGCTCCTACACCTCGCGCGGCCTGGCGCTGCTGCTGTATTTCCTGGGCGTGCGGCTCGGCCACTGGATGCGCGCGCCGCGCGAGCGGGCCGAGTTGCGCTGGCTCAGCCGCTGGTCGTGGCGGCTGATCCCCAAGCCGATGATGCTGGCCAGCGAAGCGTCGGCCACCTTCTTCGGCGTCGAACGCCCCTGGTGGTACCTGTCGGACGGCGGCCATTTCGAGAACACCGGTGTTTATGCCCTGCTCAAGCGCGAGCTCGACTTCATCATCCTGTCCGACGCCGGCGCCGACGCGCGTTACGAATTCGGCGACCTGGAGAACCTGGTGCGCAAGGCCCGCATCGACTTCGGCGCCGAGATCGAGTTCTACACGCGCGAAGAGGCGGCCGGCCTGTTCCCGGGCGAGACGGCCGAACTCACCGTGTTGTCGCCCGAGGACATGGGCAACGTGCATTCCAGCCGCGGCGTGTTGCTGGCCCGCATCCGCTACCGCGAGCGGCCCGGGCCGGCGCTGGCCGACGGTCGCCCGGGCCCCCCGATACGCCCCGAAGGCACCTTGCTGGTCATCAAGCCCAACCTGCACGATGCGCTGGACATCGACCTGCTGGCCTATGCCCGCAACCATCCGGGATTCCCGCACGAGTCCACCGGTGACCAGTCGTTCGACGAGGCGCAGTGGGAGAGTTACCACCGGCTGGGCGAGGACTTCGGCCGTTCGCTGCGCGAGCGCTGGCTGGCGCAGCTGCCGGGCTGGAGCACGCCGGCGCGGCACAAGATCCGCATCGCGGCGCGCCTGGTACCGTCGCCGCCGGCCGGCGAGCTGGCCCGCAAGGAGCCGCTGTGGCGGCGCAATGTGCGCGCAACGGCGATCGGTACCACGCTGGGCGTGGGCGCATCGGGCACGGTGTTGCTGTCGTTGTGGCAGATGCAGGACCAGCTCCAGCGCAACCGCATCGACCAGCAGACCGAGGCGCGCCAGTTGTTCACGGAGGTGTCCAAGGGCCTGCAGGCTTTCGACGGCAGTTGTCCGCAGGTGCCCGAACACGTAATCACGCAGGCCGCCTTGCTGCTGGAGTTGCGCGCCAGTCCGTCGATGCGCCCGCTCGAGCAGGCGGGGCTCGAACGCATGGCCGCGCGCATCACCGAGGAATGTGCACGCGTGCCGGCGCCGAGCGAAGCCTGCGTGGCGCAGTTCCGGCGCGTGCAGGGCAGCCTGTGCACGCTGGTGCTCAAGCCGCCGAGCCAGACCACGGCACTGAGTTACTGGCATCCGGGTGCATCGCCCGAGGAGCAACGCAGCGATACCGTGGCCGTGTTGCAGAACGTGGCCGACCGGTTCCCGATGCTGGGCAGCCTGCTCGGCACCGAGCCGGCCGCGCAAGCCGTGGCGACGGCCGAGCCGCAGCCGTCCGGCAGCGCGCCGCCGGCCGCCAGCGCCAGCGGCGATGCCGCGCCGGCCCCGGCACCGGTGCTGGTCGCACCAGCGCCCGGCGGCGCCGACACCACGGCCGCGGCCACGCCGACACTGCAGAGCTGCGCCCGCCCGGATGCCACCAGCACCTTGTACATCCAGATCTACGACGAGCACTCCCGCCTGCCGGCCACGGCACTGCGCCATGCGCTGCAGGCCGATCCCGACGCGCCGCTGCTCGTGGCGCCGATCGAGAACGTGGTCCGCAGCGCCGACCTGCGCCAGCAGCGCCGCCCCGTGGCCTGGCCGACACCGACGCTGATGGTCCACGATGCCGACGGTCGCGCCTGTGCGCGCGCCATCGCCAGCTACATCCAGGCGCCCTGGGTCAGCCGCACCGACACGGCCCAGGCCGTGCGGCTGCGCGAGCTTCCGGCCTCGCTGCAGGCACGCCCGGGCGTGATCGAACTCTGGCTGCCACCGCTGGCATCGTCCGGACCCGAACAGGCCATGCAGCAACCGTCGTCGCGCTGATCGTGCATCGGCGACGCGTGCGCCGGATCAGTCGGACAGTTCGCACTGCATGAAGACGCTGTTCGGATCTTCCCGGTAGTCGCCGAACGGCGCGCAGGGGACAAAACCATGGGCCCGGTACAAGGCACGGGCAGGCGCGAAGAACGGCATGGCCCCGGTCTCCAGGCTCACGCGCCGCAGCCCGGCGGCACGTGCCTGCTCCAGCACATGCAGCAACAGGTTGCGCGCCAGGCCCTGGCGCCGCAGCTGCGGCGCCGTGCGCATGGACTTGAGTTCGCCGTGGTGCGCGTCGAGCCGGCGCAGCGCGACGCATCCCGCCAGTTCGCCGTCCAGCCAGGCGCTCCAGAACCGGATGTCGGGCCGGCGCAGTCCGTCCAGATCGAGCGCGTGTTTGCTCTCGGGCGGCGAGACGGCGCGCATGTCGCGCAGATGCTGCTCGAGGAAGTCCGCGATCCGGGGATCGCTCAGGTCGTCGAGCCGGACGTCGAGTCGCGCAGCCTGCACCGCCGCTCCCTCTCAGCCCATGACCTTGCTCGGCAACCAGGTCGCCAGTTCCGGGAACACGCACAGGATCACGATGGCCAGGATCATGCAGCACATGAACGGGAACGCGCCCTTGAGGATGGTGGGCAGGCGCACGTCCGGCGTGATGCCGTTGATGACGAACAGGTTCAGCCCCACGGGCGGCGTGATCAGTCCCAGCTCCATGTTGATGGTCAGGATGACGCCGAACCAGATCGGGTCGAAGCCGGCCGCGGTGATGACCGGCATCAGGATGGGCGTCGTCATCAGGATGATCGCCGCCGGCGGCAGGAACATGCCCGCCACCAGCAGCAACACGTTGATGGCCGCCAGGATGACCCAGCGGTTGACCTGCATCTCGCCGATCGCCTCGGCCAGCGACTGCGTGACCTGCAGCGACGACATCATGTAGCCGAACAGGATCGAGGTGCCGATGATCAGCAGCAACATGCCGGACTCGCGCAGGCCGTCGCGCATGATGGCCCACAGCGCCATCGGCCGCCAGACGCGGTAGATCACCATCACCATGACCAGGCACAACATCGCGCCGACGCCGGCGGCCTCCGACGGCGTTGCGATGCCGCCGTACAACGCGTACACCACGCCGACGATGACGGCGATGAAGGGCAGCAGCCGCGGCAGCAACTCGAGTTTTTCCTTCATCGAGTAGATGCGGTCCTCGTCCACCAGCTTGGTGCCGCGTTTCCAGCTCAGGAACAGGGCCCAGGCCATGAACAGCCCGGTCAGCAGCAGGCCGGGAATGATGCCGGCGATGAACAGCCGCCCGATCGAGGTCTCGGACGCGATGCCGTACAGGATCATCGTGATCGAGGGCGGGATCAGGATGCCCAGCGTGCCGCCCGCGGCAATGGCACCGGTCGCCAGGTCGGCGTCGTAACCGCGCTTGCGCATCTCGGGAATACCCATCTTGCCGATCGCCGCGCAGGTTGCCGGCGACGAGCCGGTCAGCGCCGAGAACAAGGCACAGGCACCGATGTTGGAGATCACCAGCGAGCCCGGCACCCGGTGCAGCCAGCGCGCCAGCGCTTCGTACAGGTCGCTGCCGGCGCGCGAGGACGCGACGGCCGCGCCCATGATGATGAACATCGGCAACGAGACCAGCGTGAAGTCGGACAGGCCGGCGAAGATGGTCTCGGGCACGAAATGCACGCTGTTCCAGCCGTCGAACACGACCATGAACAACAGCGCCACGGCGCCCAGGCCAAACGCGATCGGCAACCCGGTGGCCAGCAGCGCGGTGGTCAACACGAAGATCAGCAGGCCGATCGCCAGCGGGCTCATGGCTGCATCTCCTGCGCGGCACACCACGGCATCGGCAGCGGTGCAGCGCCGCGCCGCGCGGCGTTATCCGCGCGCCGGCTCACAATCCCTCCTCCGCCGACAGGCCGAAGGGCATGGACCGGCTGGCGGCGACCATGTAGGTGTCGGCGATGAACTGCAGGCACAACACGGTCAGGCCGACCGGAACCGACAGGTATGGGATCCAGACCCGCGCCTTCCAGATCGACGGCGTGGTCTGCCCGCTCTGCCAGGTCTCCCACCACCACGGAATGGCGGCGTACAGGAAGAAGCCGCAGAACACCAGTGCCACCAGGTTGCCGGCAATACACAACAGGCGCCGCCCGGGGGTGCGCAGCATCAAGGGCACGACATCGACCGCGACATGGCCGCGCGTGAGCAGGATGTAGGGGGCGCCGATGAAGGTCGCCGCCACCAGCGCAAAGGTCACGAACTCGGTCTGCCAGATCGAGGAATGACCGAGCACCGCGCGCACGAACACCATGTGGCAGATGACCCCGATCGAGACCACGATCATGCCGGCGGCCACGACGCCGAACAGGCGCGACAACGCATGCACCGCCGCCACCCACGCAGGCGGCGACACCGCCTTACTTGACACTCAGGGCCTTCTCGATCAGCTCCTTGCCGCCCGGGACCTTCTCGGCGAAGGCCTTGTACGAGGTCTTCTGCGCCACGGCGCGCCAGGCGTCGGCTTCGGCGTCGCTGAGCGTGACGACCTCGACGTTGTTCTTCTTGTAGGTCGCGACCATGTCGTCGTCGAGCTTCTTGGACTCGGCCTCGAAATAGTCCTCGGCCTTCTTCGACGCCGCAGTCAGCGCCTTCTTTTGCGCATCGTTGAGCTTGTCCCAGCTCTTCTTCGAGATCAGCACCGGTTCGTACATGAACCACAAGGCGTTGTCGCCGGGGGCGGTGACGCACTTGAGCTGTTCGTACAGGCGGAACGACACGAAGCTGCCGGTCGAGGTGTCGGTGGCCTGCGCCACACCCTGCTGCAAGGCGTTGTAGACCTCGCTCGAGGGAATGGACACGATGGATGCGCCGGCGCCGGCCCACATCTGCGCGAACGTCGATCCGGCCGAACGCACCTTCAGGCCGGCCGCGTCCTCGGGACGCTTGATGCACTTGTCCTTGGAGCCGAAGGCCCCGGCCAGCCAGGCATCGGCCAGCACGTGCACGCCGCCCTGCTCGATGATGGCCTTGATGTCCTTCATGAAGGCCGAGTCGTTGATGCGCCGCGCATGGGCATGGCCCTTGACCAGGCCCGGCATCAGCGTGGCGCCGAACTGCGGGTGGAAGCCCGACGCATAGTCGAGCGGAAACGAGGTCATGTCGATCTGGCCCGTCTGCATCGCCTTCCACTGCTCCTGGGCCTTGACCAGGCTCGAGCCCGGGAACACCTTGATCTCCAGCCCCACCTTGGCCGCGGCCACTTCACGCGCAATCATCTGCACCATCTCGTCGCGCACGTCGCCCTTGCCACCCGGGAACTGGTGCGACGCCTTGAGCGTGACGTTCTGCGCCCAGGCCGGTGCCGCCAGTGCGGCCGCCAGTGCGCAGCACGCCAGGACGGCCATCCGCGGCAGGCCGCGCGCATGTCGCGAGGCCCCCGTGCCAACAGAATTCCCGTGCCGCCGCCCCGCCGAAGTCGTCTCGATCATGTGTGTCTCCATTGCATGTTGGAAGAATCGTCCGGCCGTCACCGTCCACGCGGACGCGGGCGACCAGGCGCGAGTTTCCTATTTTGCGTTGCTACGGCGGATTTGCCGACCCGATGACTTAGGGGATTACCCGCACCATGGCGGGCCCCCGGTCCGCGTGCCAAGCACTCAGGGCGCAATCACGCCACAGGCCACGCGCGCCCCTCCGCCGCCCAGCGGCTGCGGGTGGTCGGCATGGTTGTCGCCACCGGCATGCACCATCAACGAGCGTCCCCGGATGTCGACCAGCGTCAATCGCGGTGCCAGCACCGGCATGCTGGCGCTGCCGTCGCCGGCCACGTACAGCGGCGGCAGGTCTCCCAGGTGTCCGTCGCCCCAGGGTTCGCCATGACGACCGGTGCCGGCGGGATCCAGGTGCCCACCGGCGCCCAATGCGGCCACCGGCGCGCCATCGCGCATGCCGGGTGCGCACGACGGATGTTCGTGCACATGAAAGCCGTGCATGCCGCTGGTCAGCCCCGTGAGCGCCGGACGCAGCACCAGGCCATGCGGCGACTGCTGGATGCGGACCACGCCCAGCGTGGCGCCGGCACCCGTCGGACCGGCCGCCTGCATCGTGACGCTGATGTCGGCCGCCAGCGCGGGAACGCAGGCCAGCAGCATTGCGGACAGGAAAAGAGGGGAACGCAAGGGGATCATGGCAGCTCCTGGTGGTCAGTGAACGGAAGACCGGCGGCGGACGGAGGACGGATCAGCACGTGCGGCGTCGCACGGGCGCGAGGCCGCCGTTCGCCACGCCAGCGGGTCGACACCGCGTGCTTCATGACACCAGCCGGGTGGCGGCCGAATCCTCGGCCTGGGCACGCTGGGGCGACAACAAGGTCAGGGTCAACACCCGGGCCACGCGAATCCGGGTACCGGGCCGAACCGGCACGTCGGTCCCCTTGGCCACCGCGACGCCGTCGACCTCGGTGACGCCATCCGACACCGGACGCAGGCGGTAACCATCGACGAAACGCCGCAACTCGAAATGCCAGCGGCTGATCTGCCGCGCCTGGGCCGGATCGACCGGGGCGAGCACGACGTCGTTGGCCAGCGTGCCCTCGTGGTCCCGCAGGCGACCGAAACTGACGATGTCCTGTGCCGGCAGTTCGAGCTCCTCCTGCGTCTCCTCGAAGCGGATCCGGGTCGGGAACACCGACAGATCGCGCCAGTCGAAGGTCAGCATCTCGACCTGTCGTGCGACACCCTTGAGTTCCACCGGCGCGACGGGACGGCATTGCAGCCGGTGCGTCATCGCCAGTTCCTGGAACACCTCGCGCGTGATCCGCAATTCTCCGCTGCAGGCCGACGCCGCCACACGCGAGCACAGGTTCACCGAGTCGCCGCTGACCACGGTGCCGTCGGTCAGCACCGGCCCGTGGTGCACGCCGATGCGCAGCTTCAGCTGGTGGTCCCGCGCACGCGCGGCGTTTTCGCTGGACACGCTTTGTTCGAATGCGATCAGCGCGGCGATCGCCGCGTCGGGATCGGCGAATTCCAGGAAGGCCCCGTCTCCCACGGTGTCGATGATGCGCCCGCCATGCGGAGGCAGGCAGCGCTGCAGCAGGTCGATGTGCAACTGCTGCAGCTGCCGTCCCGCGGCGTCGCCGAACCGTTCGAAATACGGCGTCGAGGCGACGATGTCGGAAAAACCCAGCGTCATCGGCCGCTCGAACCGGCGCGTGAGTTCCTGCTGCAAGCTGCCCTGCAGCCGGATGATGTCCGTCATGCTGAGCGTGCTCAAGTCGATCATGGGTGCACGATACCCGAGCGTCCGGCGTCGGACAAGCCTGTCGTGGCGCGCGCGTGCGCCGCTGACTGGTCATCGCGGCGGGTGCCCGCGTATACTTTGCCGATGCCCTTTCGCCCGACGACATTGCTCCGGCTGGTCAGGCTGCACTAGGAGACCACCCATGGGATTGCGGCTCAAGTTCAACCTGGTCCTGCTGCTGGTATTCGCACTGGGCCTGGCCGTCACCGGTTACGTGTCACGCCACCTGCTGCAGGAAAACGCGCGCGAGGAGGTGCTGCGCACCGCCGGTGTCATGATGGAAGCGGCACTGGCGATGCGTTCGTACACCGTCTCGCAGGTGCGGCCGCGGCTCAAGCCGATGGACGAGGAGTTCTTTCCCCAGAGCGTGCCCGCCTATGCCGCCACCGAGATCCTGGGCAAGCTGCACGAGAAATACCCGAACTACGCCTACAAGGAAGCGGCGCTGAACCCGACCAACCCGCGTGACCGGGCCGTGGGCTGGGAGTCGGACATCATCAACGACTTCCGCAACAACCAGACACGGGTCGAGTTCGCCGGCATCCGCGACACCCCGACGGGTCCCTCGCTGTACCTGGCGCGGCCGCTGCAGATCACGGACCCGAACTGCCTGGCCTGCCATACGACGGCCGATATGGCGCCGCCGTCGATGATCAAGCTGTACGGCAGCAACAACGGCTTCGGCTGGAAGCACAACGAAATCATCGGTGCACAGATCGTCTCGGTGCCGATGTCGGTGCCGATCGAGAAGGCCAACAGCGTGTTCCTGTCGTTCATGGCATCACTCACGGCCGTGTTCGTGGTGTTGTTCATCATCCTCAACGTCATGTTGTCGCTGCTCATCGTGCGTCCGATCCGCACCATGTCGGCGGCGGCCAACAAGATCAGCGTCGGCGAACTCGACATTCCCGAGTTACCGGAGTCGGGCAAGGACGAGGTGGCCGTGCTGGCCAAGGCGTTCAACCGGATGCGGCGCAGCCTCGAGAAGGCCATCAGCCTGATCGACGAGCGCTGAGGCCACGCGACGGAGATCATGGACAACACCATCGCGTTGCCCCGTGGCTACCAGCTGCAGGAGTACCGCATCGACTCCACGCTGGGCGTCGGCGGTTTCGGCCTGACCTACCTGGCCACCGATGCCAACCTGAACATGCAGGTGGCCATCAAGGAATACCTGCCCGGCGACCTGGCCACGCGTGGCGACGACCATTCGATCCGATCGCGCTCGGAGCAGACGCTGGAGAAGTTCACCTGGGGACGCAACCGTTTCCTGGACGAGTCGCGCACGCTGGCCTCGTTTCGCCACCCGAACATCGTGCGGGTGATGCGTTTCTTCGAGGCCAACGAGACCGCCTACATGGTGATGGAATTCGTCGCCGGACAACCGCTCAACGAGTGGATCAAGACCCGGCGTCCGGTGTCGACCGCGAGCGTCACCGAACTGGCACTGTCCCTGCTGGGCGGCATCGAAGTCATCCACCAGTCCGGATTCCTGCACCGCGACATCAAGCCGGGCAACATCTTCATGCGCCAGGACGGTGCGCCGGTGCTGCTCGACTTCGGCTCGGCGCGCGCGGCGTCGGTGGACACCGAACGCACCGCCATCGTCTCTCCCGGTTATGCCCCGCTGGAGCAATACCACGCCCACGGCAACCAGGGTCCGTGGACCGACATCTACGCGCTGGGCGGGGTGTTGTACTGGCTGGTCACCGGCCACAAGCCGCTGGAGGCCACGGCCCGTGTCCCGCAGGACCCGATGCCGGCCACGGTGCACAGTGCCGAGGCGACGCGATTTCCGCGGGCCCTGCTCGAGGCCATCGACTGGGCACTGGCGCCCTCCGAGCGCGCACGGCCGCAGACGGTCGCGGCCTGGCGCCAGTCGCTGCAGGCAGCGTCCGATCGATCGGCGTCGCAACACGGGCCGCTCGATGCCGACCGAACCCTGCTCAGCGATGCCACGACCGTGCTGCAACCCCGCACCGGCACCGCCACCAGCGCGCCGCCCCCGTCGAGCACCACCGAGGTCTTCGACCCGGCGGCACTGCATGCGATCGCGTCCGACCTGGCGGCGCATCTCGGGCCGGTGGCGAACATCGTCGTCAAGTCCGCGGCCCGCAAGGTCGCAACGCTGCAGCAACTGGTCGAGGCATTGGCCCCCGACATCGCCGACGGCACCGCGCGTGCCGACTTCATCAAGAAACACGGCCGCGCCGCGACCGAGCGCAGCGGCGCTCCGGTCAGCGAACGCAGCCGCCCCACGCGCACCGACAGCCTGCCCACCGGGCTGTATCCGGCCCCGCCGGTGTTCGACGCCGCATTGCTGGCACGCGCCGAATCCGAACTGGCGCAGCATATCGGCGCCGTGGCCAAGGCCATCGTGCGCCGCGCCGCGGCGCGCGCCCACACCGACCAGGAACTGTTCAACCTGCTCGCCAACGAGATCGACGATGCGCAGGACCGCAAGACCTTCCTGCGCCGCGTGATGTCGGTCTCGGGCCGGGTCTGACGGCCGCCGCGGTACCGGGGTGGTCCGCTAGGCCGAAGGACGCTCGCCCAGGGTGATGCGGGCCAGCACCCATACGATGGCGGCACACAGTGCGACGCCGGCCACCATCGGTCGCGCGCTGGCGTCGGCGAACAGCCCGACCAGCGCCATCATGGCCGTGCCGACCAGGAACTGCATCGTGCCCATCAGGGCCGACGCCGTGCCCGCAATCGCACCATGGCGGTCGAGCGCCAGCACGGCCGTGGTCGGCATCACCAGGCCCAGGAAGCCGAAACCGACGAACAGCAGCGACAGCAGCAGATCGAGCCGCGTCACGCCGGCCAGGTTCAGCAGCAACGACAACAGCATCGCCCCCGCATACCCGATCACCGCACGCCGCACCAGCGACTCCAGTCCCATGCGCCGGCCCAGGCGCCCGACCATCTGCGAGCAACCGATGAAGGAAATGGCGTTGGCGGCGAACACGAGGCCGTATTGGCGCGGCGACAGTCCGTAGCCGTTGATCAGCACGAACGGTGAATTGGCCAGGTAGACGAAGAAACTCGACACGCCGAAGGAGCCGATCAGCACCAGCCCGAGGTAGTGGCGATCGCGCAAAACCACGCGGTACGCGGCCAGCGCACTGCGCAAGCTGCTCTCGGTGCGTCGCTCCGCCGGCCGGGTCTCCTGCAGTTTCGTGGCCACCAGCGCCAGGCCCAGCAATGCCAGCACGGTGGTGGTCCAGAACACGCTGCGCCAGCCGATCCACTCGGTCAGCACGCTGCCCAGCAGCGGCGCGAGGATCGGCGAGACGCTGAACACCAGCATCAGCAGCGCCATCAGCCGCGCCGCGTCGTGACCCGTATGCAGATCGCGCACCACGGCCCGCGGCACCACGACGCCGGCGCAGGCGCCCAAGCCTTGCAGGAAGCGGAACAGCACCAGCGAACCGATGTCGTCGGCCAGCGCGCAGCCGATGCTGCCCACGGCGAACAGCGTCAGGCCGAAGAACAGCGGCGGCCTGCGACCGACCATGTCGGACACCGGCCCGTAGACGATCTGGCCCGCCCCCATGGCGATGAAGAAGACCATCAAGGTGGCCTGCACCTGCGCCGCGGACGCGCCCAGGCTGCTGCCGATGTCCGGCAAGGCCGGCAGATACATGTCGGTGGCGAACGGACCGATGGCCGACAGCAGCCCGAGTACCAGGGCGGCGCGAAAGAAGCTGGTTTGCATGAACGAGATGGTTGTGCCGGCGTCGACGGGAACTGCCGGCGCACACGGCCGATGGGCCGGATGTGCGAAGCCCCGAGCATACCGAAGACCGGCCGGCGGCACCGCCGCCCCACCCCGCATGGCGGCACCCGGCCGCTTGCAAGCAGCGGCGGGCGCCGGGGTTTTCCCGGCCCGGAGCCGGCGGGTCGGGAATTGGACGTAGACTCGTTGCCATTGCCGACGACCTTCGCGCCTCGCCCATGCCCCCCACTTCCGCCTCTCCGATCATCAGCACCGGGCCGCTCGGGCCGCGCTGGGGCACGATCGACCCCTTCCTGTTCTGTGTCCACCACGACGACCGTTATCCCCGCGGCAATGCCGCACTGGGCCCGGACGCGTCGCTGGCCGGCCGCGACATCGGCCAGGACTTCGCCGGCAAGGACGGCTGGCGCATGTACCACGGCACCCAGGTACCGGGATTTCCGGCCCACCCGCACCGCGGATTCGAGACCGTCACCATCGTGCGCGAAGGCCTGATCGACCACGCGGACTCGCTCGGCGCGTCGGCCCGGTTCGGTGGCGGCGACGTGCAGTGGCTGACGGCCGGACGCGGTATCGTGCACGCGGAGATGTTCCCGCTGCTGCGCAGCGACGGCCCGAACCGGCTCGAGTTGTTCCAGATCTGGCTCAACCTGCCAGCGAGCCACAAGATGGCGGAGCCGCATTTCAAGATGTTCTGGTCGGAATTGGTGCCGCGCATCGATTGCTCCGACCCGTCGGGCGCAACCACCACGGTGACCTGCATCGCCGGCGCATGGCGGGGCGACGGCATCAAGGCGCCCCCCGCACCGCCGCCCGATTCCTGGGCCGCGCAATCGCAGTCCGACGTCGCGATATGGACCATCGCGATGGCCCCCGGTGCGCGCTGGACGCTGCCGGCGGCCGCGGGCGCCGGAACACAACGCTGCCTGTATTTCTTCGAAGGCTCCAGCCTGTCGATCGCGGGCCAGGACCTGACCGGACATGCGGCCGTCCACGTGCACTGCGACCGTGACCTCGAACTGGTGAACGGGCCCGCACGCAGCCAGTTGCTGCTGCTGCAGGGAAAACCGATTGCCGAACCGGTTGCACAATACGGTCCGTTCGTGATGAACACCCAGGCCGAGATCCACCAGGCTTTTGCCGACTACCAGCGTACCCGCTTCGGCGGCTGGCCGTGGCCCGACGAGGCCCCGGTGCACGGCAAGCAGGCTCGGCGTTTCGCCACCCATCCCGATGGCCGTTGCGAACGGCTGCGTATCCAACCCGTCTCCCAGGAGTAGACACCGATGATTCTTGAACTTGCCGACATCCGCATCCAGCCCGGCCAGAACGCTGCCTTCGAGGAGGCGATCCAGCGCGGGCTGACCACCGTGGTCAGCCAGGCCAAGGGCTTCAACGGTTTCAAGGTCAACCGCGGCATCGAGAGCCCCGAGCGCTACATCCTGCAGATTTTCTGGAGCACGCTGGAAGACCACAACGTCGGCTTTCGCGAATCACCCGCCTTCGCGCAGTGGCGCGCCATCGTCGGCCCGTTCTTCGCGGGCCCGCCGACGGTCGAGCATTTCGACCTGGTCACGCGGTCGCAGTGACCGCCGAGCCGAACCACCCACCCCGCTGGCGCCGCGGCGCCGGCCTGCCAACCCAACCGAGGACACCATGAGTTTCGTTTTTCCGCCCGCCGAACCGGTCAGCGTACCGGTACAGGGCCAGACCGGCCGTTTTCCGGTGCACCGCATCTATTGTGTCGGCCGCAACTACGCCGAACACGCCAAGGAAATGGGCTTCACCGGCCGCGAGCCGCCCTTCTTCTTCCTCAAGCCGGCCGATGCGCTGGTGCTGGCCCTGCCGGGCCAGACCGCGACCATGCCCTACCCCAGCCTGACCCACGACCTGCACCACGAGATCGAGCTGGTGGTGGCCATCGGCACCGGTGGCAGGAACATTTCCGCGGCCGACGCGCACAAGCACATCTTCGGATACGCGGTCGGCCTGGACATGACCCGGCGCGACCTGCAGGGCGAGATGAAGAAACAAGGCCGGCCGTGGTGCATCGGCAAGGCCTTCGATCACTCGGCGCCGATCGGACCGATCACGCCGGCCGCGGAAGTGCCCGCCATCGCCGAGGCCACCATCCACCTCGACGTCAACGGCAAGCAGCGCCAGCACAGCAGCGTGAGCAAGCTGATCTGGAACATTGCCGAGACCATCGAGCATCTGTCGGCGGCCTGGGAACTGCAGCCCGGCGACCTGATCTTCACCGGCACGCCCGAGGGCGTGGCGGCCGTGGTGGCCGGAGACACGCTGGACGGCAGCGTCGAAGGACTGCAAGGCATCCGCGTGACCATCGCCTGAGCCGGACCGCGGCGATTGCACCGTGCTGCGCAGCCAGATCAAGCATTGTCGCAACTGCGGCACGGCCGTCGTCCATCGCATACCGGACGACGGGGACACGCGCGAACGCGCCGTCTGTCCCCAATGTGCGTTGATCCACTACGAGAACCCGCTCAACGTCGTGGGCACGGTGCCCCATCTCGGCGAGCGGGTCTTGTTGTGCAAGCGCAATATCGAGCCACGCAAGGGCAAGTGGACCTTGCCGGCCGGGTTCATGGAGCTCAACGAGACCACGTCGGAAGGCGCCGCGCGCGAGACGGTCGAGGAAGCGGGTGCGTTGTTCGAGCTGGAGGGCCTGTTCTCGGTGCTCAACGTGGCCCGGGTGGGCCAGGTGCACCTGTTCTACACCGCGCGGCTGCTGGCCGACCACTTCGACCCCGGACACGAGACCATGGAGGCACGGTTGTTCACCGAGGCCGAGATCCCCTGGGACGAGATCGCGTTTCGCACCGTCAAGGAAACGCTGGAGCACTATTTCGCCGACCGGCGCAAGGGTGCCCTGGCCATCCACGTGATCGACATCGTCTAGTCCGGCCCCGGCCGGCACGCCGGCACGCAGCGCGCACGGTTTCCGGTCAACCCCATGCCGGGCATGGTGGGACGACAAAGCCGGGCGATGGGTGTATAACTTCCCTCAGGTGACAGATGTCCGGCGCACCATGCCGGACGGAGGTACAGGATGAAACAGGAACAACATTTCTGGGACGTCGACCTGATCGAACTGCTTCGGGTCTGGATCGACGACATGGGGACTTTTCTCCTCACGCTGCTGACGTTCGTCGGCTTGTCGCTGCCGGTTCTGATACCGACCCTGATCCTGTGGTACCTGTCGTCGATCAACTGGAGCATGGCGCCCTGAAGGCGGTGCCCCGCGCCGCGTCGGCCGATCAGGCCGCGGGCAGGGTCAGCACCAGGGCGCCGCGTCGTGGGCCAGGCCCATCCAGACCGCCCAGGACGAACTGAGCACCAGCGCCAGCCCCGCGAGCCGGACACCCCACTGGCCCGAACCGGCGCCCCGCAGGCGCAGCCACAACCACGGACCGGCCATCAGCGAGACGCTGGTACCGGCGGCGAACAAGGCCATGACCAGCGCACCGTCCGCCGGGCGCGCGCTCATCGCCGCCACCATCACGGCCGAATACAGCAGGCCACACGGCAACAAGGCCCAGACCGTGCCCAGCATCAGCGGGGCGCCACCGCCGGAGCGACCGACCCAGGAACGGGCCCGCAACCAGATCGACTTGCCCGCGCGTTCCAGCCAGACCGGTTGTTCGGCGCGCCACAACAACACCAGCCCCAGCACGATGGCGGCCACGTGCAACAGCGTCCAGACCGGCCGCAGTGCCGCGGACTGGATCGTCAGCCAGCCCAGCCCCTGCATCGACGCCGCGGCCAGCGCGCCGAGCGCCGAATATCCGACGACACGCCCGAGCTGGAACGTCCACATCGCGCGGGTGCCGCGTGGCGCCGACGCATGGCCGATGCCGGCACAGGCCGCGCCGCACATGGCAATGCAATGCGGCCCGCCG
>JBFIDI010000054.1:0-18409 GCA_041581405.1 Burkholderiaceae bacterium | reverse complement strand
TGCGCGGCGGCCCCTGGATAAAGGACGCCCCCTGTCTGTCCGGCTTCACTGCGTGTAAGCTGGCCGAACCCCCCACTGGGGGGCGGGCCGGCCGCTTCGGAGCGGCCGTGCGCGGCGGCCCCTGGTCGGGCCTGCTCCGCGGCCGATTGGGCTTTCATGCACGGTGGGTAGCGCGCCGCCGACGACGGGGATGAAAGCCCGTCGGGCGTCCGCGATCAGGACTTGGGCGCCGGCAGCGTACGCTGCAGCTCTTCCTCGGAGATGATCTCCAGCAGCCGCACCACCTTCTGCACGCCGCCGGTGCTGCGCGCAATCTCGGTCGCGCGATCGGCTTCGCGCTGCGTGACACGACCCATCAGGTAGACAACGCCGCGCTCGGTCACGACCTTGAAGGCGTTGGCGAACAAGTCCTTGGTATCGACCATTGCGGCCTTGACCTTGCCGGTGATCAGCGCGTCGGACGAGCGTTGCGTCAACGACGATGCGCCCAGCACCGCAAGCTCGTTGGCGACCGAACGCACGTTCTCGACCCGCGACACGATCTGCTCAACCAGTTGCTTGTCCGACGCACTCGGCACCTCGCCGGTGAGCAGCACCTGGCGGTTGTAGCTGGTGACGTTCACGTGCACGCGCGAGCCGAGGTTCTCGTTGATGCGTCCGATCGAGCGCAACTCGATGCCTTCATCCTCGAGCTGGGCCCCGGACGTGCGCCGGTCGGTTGCCACCAGCGCGCCACCGACGGCGGCGCCGCCGACGATCAGCGGCACGCAGGCGCTGAGCATGCCGCCCAGGCTGGCCGCGCAGACCACGGTTGCACACAACTTGATTGCAGAATTCTTGTTCATCAACGTGTTTCCTCTTGTTCGCCCAGCAACTGGGCATCGACGGCATCGCACAGGCAGTGCAACACCAGCATCAGAATCTCCAGTATGCGCGCAGTTCGCTCATGCGGCACGTCGACATGTATGTCGGTGTCACGCATGATCTGTCCCATGGTGCCTCCGCCGTGCCCGGACAGCCCGATGACGACCATTTCGCGCTCGTGAGCCGCCGCGATCGCCTGTTGCAGATTGGCACAATTCCCGTCCACCGACATCACCAGCAACACGTCGCCGGGGCCGCCCAGCGCACGCACCTGGCGCCCGAACACGCCGGCGAAACCCTGCTCGTTGGCGGCGCCGGTCAACACGGCGCTGTCCGCGGCCAGCGCCAGCGCGGCCAGCTCCGGACGTTCGCGTTCGAAACGCCCGACGAAACTGGCGGCGAAATGCTGGGCCAGCGACGCGCAGCCACCATTGCCGCAGGCCAGCACCTTGCCGCCACTGGTCACGCACACCAGCAAGGCCTGCACCGCCGCCGCGATCGGCTTGCTCAGGATCTGCGCCGTCTGGTATTTCAGGTCGGCACTGTCGATGAAATGCTGTTCGATGCGCTGCTCTAACATGGCCGGGATGATACCTGCCGCACCGAAGCGCCCGCGTCGTGGCGGGGCATGGACTCAAGCCGCGTCGAAGGCCGCACGCAGCCAGATCAGGCCCTCGCCGTCGATGGCCACGACGTCGAACCGGCACGGCGGCGGCGACCGGCTGCGCGACAGGTAATGCCGCGCGGCGAACACGATGCGTCGCTGCTTGCCGGCACCGATGCTGGCCGCGGCGCCGCCGTGCGACAGGCGGCCGCGGGCCCGCACCTCGACGAAGACCAGGGTGCCGTCTGGCTCGCGCATGACCAGGTCGATTTCTCCGCCGCCGCGCCCCGGCGTCCGATAATTGCGCGTCTCCAGGCGCAGGCCGGCATGCTGCAGGTGGCGCAGGGCGAGGTCTTCGAACGCATCGCCCGACTGCTTGCTGTTGCGACCGCGGCCCGCCGGCGCCGCCTTGACCCCGAAAATACCCATCGATGACCACCTATGCCACGGCCCTGACGGCTGCACGCGAAGCGGCAGGCGCGCAAAACTATCCGCAGGCCAGCCTGTATCTTGTCGCAACGCCGATCGGAAACCTGGCCGATATCGGCCTGCGGGCGCTGCACGTCCTGCAAATGGTGGACACCGTGGCCTGCGAAGACACCCGCCACACCCAGGCGCTGCTGCGTGCCTACGGCATCGAGCGGCCGGCGGCGCAGTTGCTCGCATTGCACCAGCACAACGAACACGAGGCGACCGACCAGGTCGTGCACCGCCTGCGCCAGGGACAACGCGTGGCCTACGTCAGCGACGCCGGCACCCCCGGCGTCAGCGACCCGGGCGCGCGGCTGGTGGCGGCCCTGGCGGCCCAGGGCCTGCCGGTGGTGCCGATTCCGGGCGCCAGCAGCGTCACGGCGGCCCTCAGCGTCGCCGGACTGGAAGCACCCGCCGGCGACGACGGTTTCGTGTTCGCCGGTTTCCTGCCCGCGAAGTCCGGGGATCGCGCCACGCGGGTCGCCGCGCTGGCCCGCGAACCCCGTCCCGTCGTATTGCTCGAGGCGCCGCACCGCATTGCCGCGCTGGCCGAGGCGCTGGCGCCGCTGGGCGAACGGCCGCTGACGATCGGACGCGAGTTGACCAAGCAATTCGAGCAGATCGCGACCGTGCCCGCGGCGCAGTTCGCACCCTGGCTGGCGGCCGACAGTCACCGCAGCCGGGGTGAATTCGTGCTGGTGCTGCACGGCCAGCCGGTGGTGGAACAGGCCGACGACAGCGAACGCGTGCTCCGGCTGCTGCTGGCCGAACTGCCGCTCAAGACCGCGGTGCGGCTGGCGGTCGAGATCACCGGCGCGCCGCGCAACCGGCTCTACGACGCGGCCCTGGCATTGCGCGCGCGCGCCGGCGACGACACAACCGGCTCGGCCTGAACCCGGACCGCATCTGATAGGCTCGCCGCATGGCACTGAACCTCGCATCGGACATCACCGGCAACGGCCCGCCGCTGCTGATCCTGCACGGCCTGTTCGGCTCGGCGACCAACTGGCGCAGCATGGCGCGCAAGCTGGCCGACCGCTATGCCGTGCATGCGCTGGACCTGCGCAACCACGGCGGCTCGCCGTGGGCCGACACGATGACCTACGCCGAGATGGCGGACGACGTGCGGCACTACATCGAACACCACGACCTGGGCGCCGTCTCCATCATGGGCCACAGCATGGGCGGCAAGACCGCGATGGCACTGGCGCTGGCATTCCCGCAGCAGGTCGAGCGGCTGATCGTGGTCGACATCGCGCCGCGTTCGTACCACGACTCGCTGAGCAGCTACGCCCAGGCCATGCGCGGCATCGACCTGATGGCCGCGGCCAGCCGCGGCGAGGTGCAGCGCCAGTTGCAGGCGCTGCTGCCCGATGCCAGCGTGGCGCCGTTCCTGGTGCAGAACCTGGTGCCGCGCAACGACCATTTCGACTGGCGCATCAACCTGGCGGCGATCTCCGCGTCGATGATGGACCTGACCGACTTTCCCGCCGAACTGAAGAAACGGGTCTTCGACAAGCCGTCCGCGGCGATTGCCGGCGCCTTGTCGGACTACGTGCCCGGCGGCGACACGCAGGCGTTCCGGCCGATGTTCCCGCGCATCGAGATCGAGGTCATCGACGGCGCCGCGCACTGGGTCCACGCCGACAAGCCGCAGGCGTTCTTCGAGGCCGTGCAGCGCGCGCTCGCGCGCTGACGGCGGCCCGTGGCGCTCCCGTTCAGGCCGTGGCCTGCGCGGTGGCCGGCAAGCGGAACAGCAGGACGGGTACCGGCGCGTGCCGCAACACCTGCTCCGCATCGCTGCCCAGCAGCATGCGGCCGATGCCGCGCCGGCCGTGCGTGCCGATCACGATCAGGTCGGCCGGCCAGGCCTGTGCCTGCGCGGTGACGTGATCGCTGAGACGGCCGCTGAGGCTGTCGACCAGCACCACGTCGACCGGCACGCCGGCCGCTTCCACCTGGGACTTGGCCTGCGCAAGCACCTGCTCGCCGGCTTCGCGCAGCAGACCCAGCAGATCGATCGACATGCCGCCGAAACCCTCGGCCGAGACGGCGATCGGCATTTCGTCGACCACATGCAGCAGCCGGATCCGGGCATCGAGACGTTGGGCGAGCCTGACGGCCTCGCCAAGCCCGGCGTTCGACGTGGGACTGCCGTCGACGGGAACGAGAATATGCTTGTACATGCCGGTGCCTTGCGCAATGGAAACAGGCCCCGAGCATCGCGCGTGCGTGCCGCGGCGGACTTGAGCAGGATCAAGATCCGGCGGCAACGCTCAGCGCACGACCGCCGGGCGGCGATCTACTCCGACGGCACAAAGATCCACAGCAGCAGGTAGACGATCACACCGAACCCGCCGAACAGGGTCAGTACCGCGATCAGCAGGCGGCAGACCCAGGACTCCAGGCCCAGCGCCGGCGCGATGCCGCCGCAGACGCCGCCCAGCCAGCGGTCGCTGGTGCTGCGCCGCAGCGCATTGAAACCGGTGACGAACGGCGGGCGGGACGACCCCGTCGACGCGGACGCCGATGCGCCGGAGCCCCCCGCGGCACCGATGAGTCGCGACTTGGCGCGTGCGAACTCCTCGTCGGTCAACACGCCGCGCTCGTGCAGTTCACCCAGTTTTCCCAGTTCTTCGCTGATCGACATCCCATTCCTCCTTTAGCCGGCATGGCGCACATGCCCACGGTGTTTCAGGTGATTATGCGCAATCGACCACAATACCCCAAGCCGGCCGGGGCGACACCGGCCCTGCGCAACCCCGCGGCTGCGTCGCGCGCGGGCCCGGTCCCGACGGGTCGCGGCCCCGGCGGCCCGTTCGAGAAGGAGACCTGCACCATGAGCGACACCGATCCGGATTGCCGGGCCACCGACACCCCCGACTGCACCGTCGTCGAGCAGCTGATACAGCCGCGCGACAAGGACCTGGGCGGCTTTTCGGTACGCCGCTGCCTGCCCGTGATCGGCCGCAAGTCAGTCGGCCCCTGGGTGTTCTTCGACCATTTCGGCCCGGTGAGCCTGCCGGCCGGCCCCGGCCCCAACGTGCGCCCGCACCCGCACGTGAACCTCGCCACGGTCTCGTACCTGTTCGAAGGCGAGATCCTGCACCGGGACTCGCTGGGCAGCGTGCAGGCGATCCGCCCGGGCGACATCAACCTGATGGTGGCCGGGCGCGGCATCGTGCATTCCGAGCGCGAACGGCCCGAGGCCACCCGGCACGAGCGCCGCCTGCACGGCCTGCAGCTGTGGCTGGCGCTGCCGCAGGCGGACGAGGAAACGGACCCCGCGTTCCACCACACGCCGAGCGCCGACATTCCGGCGCTGACGGTCGATGGTGTCGCGTTGCGGGTGATGATGGGAGCGGCCTACGGCGCGACCTCGCCGGTCAAGGTCTTTGCCCAGACGTTGTACGTCGAGGCCGAATTGCAGCCGGGCCAGTCGCTGGTGCTTCCCGAGGCGCCACAACGCGCGATCTACGTGGCGCAGGGCCGGGTGCGCGTGGGCAGCACCGATATCGAGTCCCACACCATGGCCGTGCTGCGTGCCGGCGGCGCTCGCGCCACGGTGCACGCCCTGACCCCCGCGCGGGTGGCCATCATCGGCGGCGAGCCGCTCGGCCACCGCTACCTCGAATGGAACTTCGTCTCCAGCCGCAAGGAACGCATCGAACAGGCCAAGCAGGACTGGCGCGAAGGCCGTTTCCCGAAGGTGCCCGGCGACGAGACCGAGTTCATCCCGCTGCCGCAATAAAGCGGTTGCGGCCCGACCTGCGACACTGCACCATGCCCCTGCCTCCTCCACCGACCCAAAAACCCGACAACGCCGCCAACCGGCTGGCCAGCAACAAGGCCAACAAGGATCTGCTGATCAAGGGCGTGTTGTGCGCGCTGATCGGCGCCGTCATCCTGCTCGCGCCGTATGTCGCCCGCTCGTCCAGCGTCCAGGAACTGATGGCCGGCGCGTCGGTCGTCGGCTGGTTCTCGCTGGTGCTCGGACTCGCCTTCATCGGCCTGTTCGTGCGCCGGTATCTGACGGCGTCTGGACGGCGCTGAACGCCAGGCAACGATCCGGACCTGTCCGATCCGGTCGGGATGCTCCGCCGACCCTCCCGCATCGGCTGCCGGAACACGCTACAGGTCCACCACCAGTTCGCCGCCGGCCTCCTTGGCACGTGAGCAACACAGGATGACCTTGTGTTCGCGTTCCTTGCGGCTGAGCACGAAGTCGCGGTGCTCGACCTCGCCCGACGCGCCGGCGTCGTAGGGCGTCGCGCATACGCCGCACAGGCCGTCGCTGCACTTGGTGTCGATCCGGAAACCCGCGCGCGCCAGCACGTCGGTGGCGCTGCGCTCGGGCGGCACCTCCAGCGTCTTGCCGGACGTGCGCAGGCGCAACGTGAACGCATGGTTGACCCAGGCATCGGCATCGGGCACGCTGAAATACTCCCGGTGCAGGGCCTGCTCCGGCCAGCCCCGGGCCGCGCCGGCTTCGAACACACCGTCCATGTAGCGCGGCGCGCCGCAGGTGTAGACATGGGCGCCCGCTACGTAGGGCGGCATCAGCGCCGGCAGGTCGGCGCGTGCCCCTTCGTCCTTGAAGTGGTAGGTCACCTTGTCCTTCCACGCAACCCGGGCCAGGTCGTCCAGGAAGCCGGCGGTCTTGCAGCTGGCCGCGCTGTAGTGCAGCACGAACGGCTTGCCCAGCGCATGCAGCCGGTGCGCCATCGCGATCATCGGTGTCACGCCGATGCCGCCGGCAAACAGCAGGCTCAGCGGCGCGTCCTCGTACAACGGGAAGTGGTTCGTCGGCTTGGTGATGAACACCGTGCGGCCTTCGCGGAACGCCCGGTGCATCAGTGCCGAGCCGCCACGCCCTCCGCTCTCGGGGCCCTCGCGCAACACGCCGAGCACATACTTGCTGGTGTCGGCCGGATCACCGGCCAGGCTGTACTGGCGCTGGTATTCCGGCGCGATCACGACGTCGATGTGCGCGCCGGCGTCGAAAGGTGGCAGCGGCGCGCCGTCCAGCGCGGCGAACTCGTATTTCGCCACGCCCTCGGCCATCTCCTGGCGCCGCTGCAGCCGCACCGGGAACACCGGGGGTTCACCCGCGGGCATCGTGAACGGCGGCACCAGCGCCTCGGTGTCGCCGGCCGCGATGCGGGCCTTGTGCTGTTCGGGCGTCAACAGGCTGCGGTAACGCTCGATGCCTTCGTCGCGGTTGGCGACGAACGTGACCGGATACGGCGGCGGCATGCGGTCGGCCGGGTAGACCGCCAGCGTCTGGTCCTCGTATTTCAGTTGCAGGTCCTTCTGCAGTCCGCGCTGGTTGACCTGGGAGGCGCGCACGTAACGCCCGGTCTTGCGGTCGAGTTCCACGTCCCACCACCACTTCTTGACCGGGTTGATCGAGCCGTTGTCCATCTTGTCGTCGAGTTCGGCCAGCCAGCGCGCGCTCTGTGGCACGTGCATCGCCACCCAGCGCATGCCGCTCTCGGCGAACAGGCCCTCGAGATTCCAGGGACAGGTCTTCATGCACCGCCCGCACATCGCGCCGGCCGCATTCGTGATGCGGTAACGCGTGCATTTCTCGGCGTCGCTCTTCCATATCTCGTAGCCGTTGTACATCAGCTTGGGGCCGGCGCTGATCGCACCCGACGGGCACTCGCGCGCGCACTTGTTGCAGTTCTGGCAGAAGGTCTGCAGGCCGAAATCGATGGGTTTGTCGAAGGCCATCGGCAGGTCGGTGGTGACCGTGCCGCTCTTGAGTCGCGGCCCCAGGTAGGGATTGAGGATGACCTCGCCGATCCGGCTGACCTCGCCCAGGCCGGACAGCAGCAGCAGCGGTGGCTGCAACACGTCGCCGTCGAGCACCGAATGCACCCGCGCCGAATAGCCCAGACGGCGGATCTGCTCGCCGATGATGCCGCCGAGCATCGAGAACCGCAGATAGGCGCGCATGCTTTGCGCCACGGCGATCCAGTCATCGCCGCTGGCCCCTTCCATGGTCTCGTGGCCCTGGTCGAGCAGCAGGTTGACGCCATGGGCGTGGTAGGCCGGCATCACGTTGCCGCCGGCGTCGTGCGAGTAGTAGGCCCATTCGGGCACTTTGCAAAGACCCACCGCATCCACGCCCAGGTAATACGAGGCCGCCTTCAGGTTGTCGGCGTTGCGCTTCGGGTCCGCGGTGCTGGCCGCGACCGGGCCGCGCGCGTCACCGAACTGCAGCAGCAGCAAGGCACCCAGCGCACGGCGCGCACAGGCACCGATCGGGCTCTTGAGCACGTAGTTTCCGCCCTTGGCGGCTTCCTGCACGGCCTTGCCCAGGTCGCCGAACAGGGAACGGGCGAAGAAGTCGGCCCGCTTCGGGAAACGCGGCACCCGCTCATGGTCGATGAAGGTCGTGGGCTCGTCGACCCGCTTGAGTTTCTCGAACGGAAAGGCGCCCTGGCGGAACTCGCGGTCCTTGAAGGCCTCGCGGTTGAACGCGTTTTTCAGCGTGCCCTTGCCCAGCCACCAGGCCGGCCCGTGCGACTGCCAGCGCTGCTGCCGCGCGGCCGGTGCCAGCGGCCGGTCCGGCGCCATCGCGAACGTGGTGCTGACCGCGGCCAGGCCGTAACGCGTGCCGACATAGGGGTTGGAGCCATCGGCGTGCCCCAGGCCGCAGGCCACGGCCAGCTTGCCCAGGTCCAGGTCGCTGCAGGTTGCGCTGTGCGCACGCGCCTCGTGGCCGAGCATGCGCAGATAGGTCGACAGCAACACCGCGGTCTGCGCCGCCAGCACCGCGGCGCGCTGGGCCTGGGTGCCGACGATCCAGTCGCAGCCCGGCTCGCCGGGTTTCGGATCGCGCGGATATTCGACCAGGATCAGCACCACATGGTCGTGATGGTCGACCGGCCCGTGCACGGTGCGTGCCGACTCCATCACGTCGGCCAGGATCATGTCCATGCCGGCGGCGAAGCTCTTGGGCTGGCTTTGTGCCAGTTCCTCGCCGATGGCCTTGACCATCGGGTTGCGAATCGGTTCGGCCAGGATGGCGGCCGCGGGCAGGCGGCCGACCGCCATCATCGATGCGTCGAAGTAATAACCGGCAGCCTTGAGGTGCTCGCTGCGCTGCTGCGGGTCTTCGGGCACTTCGCCGCGCTCGGCGTTGACGCTGCCGTCGCGCACCAGGTCGAACATGCCGATGTAACGCGCCATCGCATGGTTCAGCGACTCGGGATTCGGGTCGTCGAACGACAAGGCGCGCATCGGCGCAACCGCCCCGAGGTCGGGCGCGGCGTCGCTGCGGGTCAGTCGCTCGAGGGGGTAGGGGCCGAGGTGAACCGGGCGATCGCGATAGGAGAACAGGCGCATGGGAGAAGCCTCGCGGACGGAAATGGAAGAAGGATGAACGGCACGTTCACAAACGGGGGCAATGGTGGTCAGGTCCCCGCACGACGGCGGTGCGATGGCCGGCCGGCAACGCCGCCCTTGGACCTGGTGGAGGCGGGCACGCGGGCCCGTGTGGCGATCGCCTGCTCGCAACGCGCCACCAGCAGTTCGACCAGCACGGCGCGCTGGCCGCCGCACAGGCTTGGCGGCGGCTGGAACATCTCCTGCACGCCCATGCCCCGCAACCCGGAGAAGACCAGGTTGGCGAAACTCTCCCGTTGCGCGTCGCCGGCCAACTCGGGAAAGGCTTGCAGGAAGCCATGGGCCAGGCGCAGGCGCAGGTTCTCGCGCTCGACCGCCATGTGCCGCAAGAGTTCCGGATCGGTGCGGCAGGCCATGAAGATGCTCCACATCGTCACGTAACTCGGCCGGCCGTAGGTGCGTTGCCAGGCCGCGGCAATCGCCGCCTCGGCCCGCTCACGCAGCGGCAGCTGCGGGTCGGGCCACAACGCCAGGTCGCCGTTGTGGTCGTCGGAATGCACCAGTTCCGTCGCCGCGCGCAGGATCAGCGCCTTCTTGGTTCCGAAGTGGTGTTGCAACGCGCCCTGGGTCACGCCCGCCGCCTTGGCGATCGCGAACGCCGAGGCGTTTTCCAGGCCGTGTTCGGCAACGACACGGATCGTCGCCGCGATCAGGTCCTGCTGCGTTGCCTGGCTGCGCTCGGCATGGCTGCGCCGGGCCGGCGGCGTCGCGGCGCGGGAAGGTGATGATCGGCGGGAGTCGGACATGGCACCGGCGGGCAGGTTGGGAGATGACCGGAATCGGGGCGGCTGGCGCTCCGGCCCGGCCGCGGCCCGTGCGGCAACAGGGGCCCGCGCGGGTGAAACCGATTTACATTGTAGTTGCAATGTAAATGAGGAGCCCTGCCGCGCCGGTGTCGCCGATGGGCGGGCACGACCCCCGTGTCGCGGGTCTGCGCCGCCGCGCCGCGCACCGGATCCGGCGCTGCACGCCTCACGCCTTGGCCTTGGCCTTGTCGAAACAACCCTCCGCAACCATCTGCGCGAACATGTCGTTCATCGACTCCTGCAGCGGCCGGTAGCGCATGCCCAGCGCCTCGCGGCTCTTGCGGTTGTCGGCATGCCAGGCATGGTCGACGTTGCGCGAGACAAACCGGCGCGTCAGGCCCGACATCGGCGCCACCAGCCAGACCAGCCACTTGGGCAAGGCGCGGCGCGGCAGCGGATACCGGTCCCCGAAGCGCGGCAACAGCGACTGCCCCACGGACAGCAGGTCGGTGTCGTGGCCCGACACGATGTGCCGGCCTTCGGCGTCGGGAAGAAAGGCCGCCGCCAGGTGGGCCTGCGCCAGGGCGCGCACGTCGCCCACGCCGAAGCCGGCGCGCGGCGCGCCGGCCTTCATCGTGCCATCGCCGAGCTGGCGCACGATGTTGAAACTCTCCGACGTCGGCCGCGGGTTCGTTGCCGGGCCCACCACCAGCGACGGGTTCACCACCACCAGCCGCCACTGCGACTGCAGCCTGGCCAGGCGCCAGCCCTCCTGTTCGGCCAGTGTCTTGGAATACGAATAGGGCTGGTGCGTCAGCGACGCGGTGGTATTCCAGACCGCCTCGGTCAACACGCCGCCCGGCGCATCGGCGCAGTCGGCCGCGTCGGTATAGATGGCCGCACACGAACTCGTCAGCACGACGCGCCGTACCGACGCCGTGCGCGAGGCCTCCTCCAGCACGTTGCGCGTGCCCAGCAGCGCCGGATCGACCAGTTCGCGTTGCGGGTCTTTCACGCTGGTGGTGAACGGCGATGCGGTATGCAGCACGACCGCACAACCGGCCATGGCCCGGGCATAGGAGCCGGGTTGCAGCAGGTCGGCCGCGAAGAACCGCACCGTGCCGGGACCGGCGTCGGACATGGCCTGCAGATGGGCCAGCTTGCGTGTGTCCCCGGGGTCGCGCACGGCGGCGTGAACCGTGACGCCGGCTTCGACCAGGCGCCGGACGATCCAGCCGGCGACATATCCGGTGGCGCCGGTGACCAGCACCGGCTGGTCGACGGGAATGGACAGGCCGGACGGCGGCGCGGTGGCGGTGGACGGGTTGTTCATGGGGGTGCAGAGTCCGGTAGTCGGGAATGATCCGATTGTTGACGCGATCGGCCGCCTGCGTCAGGGTCATGCGCGCCAACGCGGCCGCAAAACGCGCCCATGGCGGCGCGAACCGGCCCGCCCGCTACAGGAACTGCTGCACGGCGTGCGCCAGCCGCGCGAAGTTGGCGGGGATGTCGTCCTCGTGCACCGCGCCGTATCCCAGCAGCAAACCCCTGGCGGGTGCCGGTTGGCGCATGTGGTACAGCGACAGCGGACGCGCCACGACCTTGGCCCGGGCAACGTGTTCGGCCACCGCCCGGTCGTCGAGTTCGGCCGGCAGGCCGAGCACCAGGTGCAATCCGGCATCGCCGCCGACCACCGGCAACCGGTCGCCGAAGTGGTGCCGGATCGCATGGATCAGCGCATCGTGCCGCGCGCCGTAGATGCTGCGCATGCGCCGGATATGGCTGGTGTAGTGGCCCTCGGCCATGAACCGTGCCAGCACCGCCTGTTGCGGCGACTGCCCCTCGCGGTACAACTCCCCGAGTGCACGCGCAAACGGCTCGGCCAGGTCCTGCGGCAGCACCAGGTAGGCCAGGCGCAACGCCGGAAACAAGGTCTTGGAGAACGTGCCCAGGTAGATCACCCGCCCGTGCCGGTCCAGGCCTTGCAGCGCCGGCAGCGGCCGGGCACCGTAGCGGAATTCGCTGTCGTAGTCGTCCTCGATGACCCAGGCCCCGTGCACGGCGGCGAAGTCGAGCAACTGGCGCCGGCGTCCGTGGCTCATCACGGCCCCGGTCGGATACTGGTGCGATGGCGACACGAACATCATGCGTGGCGGGTGCCTGAGGTTGCGCGGCGACGGCGCCATGCCTTCGCCGTCGACCGGCACGCCCACCGGCTTGAGTCCGAGCGCGCGGAACACGCTGCGCGCGCCCCAGTAACCCGGGTCCTCGAGCCAGACGGCATCACCCGGATCGGCCAGCAGCTGCGCCACCAGGTGCAGCGACTGCTGGGTGCCGCTGGTGATGACGATCTGCTCCGGCGTGCAGACGACACCGCGCGTGCCCTGCAGGTAGTCGGCCAGGCTGGCCCGCAGGTCGGCATCACCGCCGCCGGTGGCATAACTGAGATGCTGCGGCGTCGGCGCGCGCCACAGCTGGTTCTGCAGGCGGCTCCAGACGCGGGACGGGAACAGCCGCACCTCGGGCACACCCGGCGTGAACGCGCCCCACTGCGAGCGCGCCGCGCCGGCATCGGCCATCAGGGTCTGGCCGCGGCGCGACAGGATCTTGCGCGGCGGTGCCGGTTGCCGCTGGTCCGCATCGGGCACGGCCACCGGCGCCAGGCGCGGCCCCATGTCGGCGACGAAGGTGCCGCGGCCGACCCGGGCCTGCACGTACCCCTCGAGCGCCAGCTGCTCGTACACATGCACGACGGTGTTGCGCGCGATGCCCAGCGCCTGCGCCAGCATCCGCGATGGCGGCAGCCGGCTGCCGGCCGGCAACACCGATTCGCGGATGCCGCGTTGCAGGATGGCGTAGAGCTGGCGATGGTCGAAATCCGGATGGCCGCGATCGAACTGGCGCAGCACGAAGTCCGGCAAGGCAGAACCCCTGGACGGTGGATCCTGGACGGAATACGGCATACATTGGCTCCATTAGTTTGCACTCATTGGTTCCAATGGTAGAGCCAATGTGGTCCTATACTGGTTTTGTAACAACAAGCCTGGGGCGGCTTTCGCCCCGTCTGCGAGGAAACCATGAACACCCACGCCCAAGCCGAATCGACTCCTGTCGCCGCGGTCGCCAAACAGTCCAACGCCCAGATCGATGCGCGCCGCGTCGCCGCCACGTCGCGCGGCGTGGGCATCGGTTTCCCGATCTATGCCGAACGTGCGCAGAACGCCGAGTTGTGGGACGTCGAGGGCCGTCGCTATATCGATTTCGGCTCGGGCATCGCGGTGCTCAACACCGGCCACCGGCATCCGAAGATCGTCGCCGCCATCGCCGCGCAGCTCGAACGCTTCACGCACACGGCCTACCAGGTCGTGCCTTACGAGAGCACGGTGGCGCTGGCCGAGAAACTCAACGCACTGACGCCGGGCAAGCATGCCAAGAAGACCGCGTTCTTCACCACCGGCGCCGAAGCGGTCGAGAACGCGATCAAGATCGCCCGCGCCCATACCAGGCGCCCCGGCGTGATCGCGCTGGGCGGCGGTTTCCATGGCCGCACGATGATGGGCCTGGCGCTGACCGGCAAGGTGCAACCCTACAAGGCCGGATTCGGCCCCTTCCCGGCCGGCGTCTACCACGTGCCGATGCCGATCCCGCTGCACGGCGTGTCGGTGGACGACGCGCTCAAGGCGATCACCCAGCTGTTCAAGGCCGACATCGAGCCGGAACAGGTCGCGGCCATCATCGTCGAGCCGATCCAGGGTGAAGGCGGCTTCTATGTCGTGCCCAAGGACTTCATGGTCGCGCTGCGGGCCTTGTGCGACCAGCACGGCATCGTGCTGATCGCCGACGAGATCCAGACCGGTTTCGCGCGCACCGGCAAGATGTTCGCGATGGAGCACTACGGCGTCGTGCCCGACATCATGACGATGGCCAAGAGCCTGGCGGGCGGCATGCCGCTGTCGGCCGTGTGCGGCCGTGCCGAGATCATGGACGCGCCGGCGCCGGGGGGCCTGGGCGGCACCTACGCGGCCAATCCGCTGGCCATTGCGTCGGCGCTGGCGGTGCTGGACGTGATCGCCGAGGAACAACTCGGCGCCCGCGCCGAGAAGGTCGGCAACAAGCTCACCCGGCACCTGGAGGCCTTGCGCGCCAAGGTGCCGGCCATCAGCGACGTGCGCGGCCTGGGTTGCATGGTGGCGGTCGAATTCGCCAAGCCCGACGGCACGCCCGACGTCGACTTCACCAAGCGGGTGCAACAACGCGCGCAGGACGCCGGCCTGCTGCTGCTGACCTGCGGCGTCTACGGCAACGTGATCCGCTTCCTGTTCCCGCTCACCATCGAGGACGCCGTACTTGACGAAGGCCTGGCCATCCTGAGCCAGGCCATGACGGCCTGACACCGATTCGCCTTCTTGTTCAACCTTCTGACATCTGCTGATCGCCCCATGCTCAAACTGAAAGACTCCTCCCTGTTCAAGCAGCAGGCCTACGTGGCCGGCCAATGGATAGACGCCGACGACGGCAAGACCGTTGCCGTCACCAACCCGGCCACCGGGGAACAACTCGGCACCGTTCCGGTATGCGGCACCAAGGAGACCGAACGCGCCATCGCGGCCGCCGACAAGGCGCAGAAGGCCTGGCGCGACGTCTCCGCGAAGGAGCGCGCCGCCATCCTGCGCAAGCTCAACGACCTGATGCTGGCCAACACCGACGACCTGGCGCTGATCATGACCTCCGAGCAGGGCAAGCCGCTGACCGAATCCAAGGGTGAAATCGCCTATGCCGCGTCGTTCATCGAATGGTTTGCGGACGAGGCGCGCCGCACCTACGGCGACACGATTCCGGCGCCACAGGGCGACCGCCGCATCCTGGCCATCAAGCAACCCGTCGGCACGACGGCGGCCATCACGCCGTGGAACTTCCCCACCGCGATGCTCACGCGCAAGGCCGGCCCGGCGCTGGCCGCCGGTTGTTCCATGGTCGTGAAACCGGCCACCCAGACTCCGTATTCCGCGCTGGCATTCGCCGAACTGGCCGAACGCGCCGGTGTACCGAAGGGACTGCTGTCGGTGCTCACCGGATCGGCCAGCCAGATCGGCGGCGAGATGACACGCAATCCGCTGGTGCGCAAGCTCACGTTCACCGGTTCGACCGAAGTGGGCCGCACCCTGATGCGCCAGAGCGCCGACACGATCAAGAAACTCTCGCTCGAACTCGGCGGCAATGCGCCCTTCATCGTGTTCGACGACGCCGACCTCGACGCGGCCGTCGAAGGCGCCATGATCTCCAAGTACCGCAACACCGGCCAGACCTGTGTCTGCGCCAACCGCATTTACGTGCAAAAGGGAGTGCTCGAGGCTTTCACGAAAAAGCTGGTGGCCAAGGTCGAGGCGCTCAAGGTCGGCTCCGGCGTGGACGCCGGCGTGAACCAGGGCCCCCTGATCGACGACAAGGCCGTGGCCAAGATCGAGGAGCACATCGCCGACGCCAAGGCCAAGGGCGGCACGGTGCTGACCGGCGGCAAGCGCCATGCGCTGGGCGGACTGTTCTTCGAGCCGACCGTGGTCGGTGGTGCGACCAGCGACATGTTGTTCGCCAGGGAGGAAACCTTCGGCCCGCTGGCGCCGGTGTTCTCGTTCGAGACCGAGGAAGAAGTCATCACGCGGGCCAACGACACCGAGTTCGGCCTGGCCGCGTATTTCTACAGCCGCGACGTCGGCCGTGTCATGCGCGTGGCGGAACGCCTGGAGTCCGGCATGGTCGGCGTCAACACCGGCCTGATCTCCACCGCCGAGGCGCCGTTCGGCGGCGTCAAGCAGTCCGGCCTGGGCCGCGAAGGCTCGAAATACGGCCTCGACGAGTTCATGGAGATCAAGTACATCTGCCTGGGAGGCCTGGACACGTGATGGATCCGTCACCCGGCATCGGCGCCGCGCCGCCCGCAGAACCCGCCGCCCCGGATGCCGTGGCGCACGCGCCCCGGCATCCGGGCGCGGTCGACGGATTGTTCGGCATCGCGGCCGTGCAGATGCATGTGGTGGCTTTTGTCGACAACGTCGACCGCATGGGTGGCTACATGCGCCATATCCGCGCGCGTTTCCCCTGGGTGCGCATGGTGATCTTCTCGGAGGACGCGCCCCTGGGGCCGCACCACGAAGCCGAAACCCTGCCCGGCCCGACCGAGCAGCGCATGTGCGCGCTGGCGCGGGAGACCGGCCTGTGGCTGATCACCGGTTCCCTGTTCGAGCGCGTGACCGAAACCACCGGCGAGGACGTGGTCTACAACACCTGCTCGGTGATCGACCCCGCGGGCGAGGTGATCCGCCGCTATCGCAAGATGTTTCCGTTCCGGCCCTATGAACGCGACATCAAGGCGGGCAACGAGTTCTGTGTCTTCGACGTCCCGGGCGCCGGCCGTTTCGGCGTCTCGATCTGCTACGACAAGTGGTTTCCCGAAACCACGCGCACGCTGGCGGCCATGGGTGCCGAGGTGATCCTGCACCCGAACTACACCGACACCGTCGACCGCGATGTCGAACTGTCGATCACGCGGGCCTCCGCCGTGACCAACCAGGTGTATTTCTTCGACATCAACGGCGCCGGAGACGGCGGCGTCGGCCGATCGATCATCGTCGACCCGTCGGGTTACGTGCTGCACCAGGCGGCCGCCGGCGCCGAGATCATGCCGATCGAGGTCGATTTCAACAAGCTGCGCCGGGAACGGGAACGGGGCCTGCGCAGCAATCTGGGCCAGCCCCTGAAGAGCTTCCGGGACCGGCGTGTGGATTTCGACGTGTACCGCAGGGACAGCGGCACGGACGCGTTCCTGCACACATTGGGGCCGTTGAACAAGCCGGATTGACGGCACAGCACCGACCAGCATGGGCTGGCGACACGAAAAGGACCGGGCGCCATCGAGCGCACCGGCCGACAAGGAGACAAGCCATGAAAGAAACCTTCACGCCGGCGGCCAGCCGCTCCGGCTCGATGACCCGTCACCGCAGCGTCTGGGAGATGCGCGCCGACGGCTGGATCGGCCTGGTGGACGAACTCAGCCGGCTGGCGACACTCACGCGCGACCAGCCGGAATTCGACAAGCGCATCGCGCGCGTGCGCCAGATCATCTCCGACCTGGCGCCGGTGGAGAGTTACTGGGCCTTCCCCGGCCACCGGGTGTTCGGCGAACTCGCGACCTGGATCGAACGCGGCGAACTGGCCCGTGCCTACCAGGCGGCGCGGCGCATCCACCGCATGCTGGCGGCGCAGACCTACCGCCACGAGACCTCGGCGCTCGAGGGTGAAGGCGAACTGCCTTCGCAGATCGAGACCGACAGCGAACGCCAGGCCCAGCTGTCGCGGCCGTATTTCGAGGTGCTGATCGTCGACGAGATGTCGCCCAGCGAGGAAGACGCGTTGCGCCGGCGCGTGCAGCGCAAGCGCATGCCCGATGACGACTTCATCTTCGACGTGGTCGTCGTGCCCAGCTTCGAGGATGCGCTGGTGGCCACGATGGTCAACTTCAACCTGCAGGCGGTCGTGATCCGGCACGGCTTTCCGTTCCGCTCGATGTACCACAGCGACATGTTGCGCCGCTTCCTGGAGAGCGTGGACGACAGCATCGAGCAGATCCCCGAACTCGAACGCGGCCCGCTGCTGGGCCGGCAGATCGCGCACCTGCGACCTGAGCTCGACCTGTACCTGGTGACCGACGTCGACGTGGAAGACGTGGCCGCGCGCGTGGGCGAGATCTTCAAGCGCATCTTCTTCCGCGAGGAAGACCACACCGAACTCTACAGCTCGATCATGAAGGGTGTCGGCGAACGCCATCGCACGCCGTTCTTCCACGCGCTGCGCGAATACGCCAAGCAGCCCACCGGCGTGTTCCATGCGTTGCCGCTGGCGCGCGGCAAGTCGATCATGAACTCGAACTGGATCGGCGACCTGCAGCAGTTCTACGGCATGAACCTGTTCATGGCCGAGACCTCGGCCACCTCGGGCGGCCTGGACTCGCTGCTCGACCCGGTCGGCCCGCTCAAGCTGGCGCAGGAATACGCGGCGCGCGCCTTCGGCGCCCGGCGCACCTACTTCGCGACCAACGGCACATCGACCTGCAACAAGATCGTCGTGCAGGCGCTGATCCGGCCGGACGACATCGTGCTGGTCGACCGCAACTGCCACAAGTCGCACCACTACGGCCTGGTGCTGGCCGGCGCACAGGTCGCCTACCTGGACTCGTACCCGCTGGACCAGTATTCGATGTACGGCGCCGTGCCGCTGCGCCACATCAAGCAGACGCTGCTCGACTACCGCAGGG
>JBFIDI010000053.1:0-18487 GCA_041581405.1 Burkholderiaceae bacterium | reverse complement strand
GCCAGCGGGACCAGCGCCGAGGCCAGGCGCTGGCGCAACGCGGCCACCGACGCCGCGTCCACCGGTTCGAACCGCAGATGCATGACGCCGCCACAACACTGGCCCAGGCTGGGCCCGAGCGCAAAGCGCCGCTGCTGGTCCACCGGCGCGCCGGCCAGGCAGGCACGGGCGTGGGCGATGGCCTGGAACTCGACATGCCCGCCGCCGATCGTGCCGATGCAATCGGTGTCGAACACCGCCATCCAGGTGCCGGCATCACGCGGTACCGAGCCCTGGGTGGACGCGACCGTGACCCAGACCGCGGGCTCACGCGTCAGTCGCGACAAGGCGAGGTCAACAGCTTTCACGAATGGTTACCGGAAACGGATCGACAAACAGGCATCACGCATTGATTCTGAGGCACAGTATGCCTGCGTCGCAGCCGCGGCCGCCGCCCCCCCGGCGGCGCGTGATGCGGCCGATAATCGCCGAACCGCCCGATCGAAAGACCTGTCCGTGAAAAACGCCCACCGTCCGCTGCTGCTCGCCCTGGTCTCCATCGTCGGCTTCATCGTCGCCGCATGCACCACCACGCCACGCGACAGCGCCCCGACGACCGGCGTGCCGGCGGCACCTGCGGCCCCGATTCCGTCGGCCCCGCCACCCGCCACCACCGAAGTGCCACCGGCCGTCGTGTTGCCGCCGGTGGCCCTGCTGCCGACGGTCTCCCAGGCCAGCACGCCCCAGGCCTACCGGCGCGACGCCGCCGTCCACCTGTATGCGCACAACGCCGCCCGGATCTACAAGGGCATGCTCAAGCCCCACCTGTATGCCATCGGCGTGCTCGACATCGACATCGACCGGCAAGGCCAGGTCGCGGGCATCCACTGGCGCCGCGCGCCGCGGCATGCGCCGGAGGTCATGGCCGAGATCGTGCGCACGGTACGCGCCGCCGCGCCCTACCCGATTCCCTCGCGCATGGGCCGGGTCACGTACAGCGACGTCTGGCTGTGGGACAAGAGCGGCCAGTTCCAGCTCGACACCCTGACCGAAGGCCAGATGTAGTCACCCGTCACGACGGAGGCGCGGCTCAGGATCCCCGGTAGGTGGAGTAGCTCCACGGGCTCACCAGCAGCGGCACGTGGTAATGCTGGTCGGCATGGGCGACGCCGAAGTCCAGGCAGACCCGGTTCAGGAAATTGGGTTCCGGCAACACCACCTGCTTCGAGCGGAAATACTCCGCGACATCGAACGCGAGCCGATACAGGCCCGTGCGCAGGCTCTGGTCGTCGTACAGCGGGCCGTCGGGGTTGCGCCCGTCCTGGTTCAGCGTGAACCGCTTGACCAGCGCCGGCTCGCCGCCATCGACCGTATACAGCGCGACCCGCATGCCCGCGGCCGGCACGCCGTGCATGGTGTCCAGAACATGTGTGCTCAATCCCATCGCAAACCTCCTGGCAGGCACCGGCTCCACGCGCCGGCGGAGCGCCGCGCCACGGGACTGGTTGCCGAAACGGAAAACAAAAGTGTATACAGTTTCCGGCGCTTTGGCTATCATGCCGGCATGGAATCGTCGCCCACCACGGCCATCGTGCATGCGCTGACCCGCGCCATCACCGAACATCGCCTGTTGCCCGGCAGCAAACTGGCGGAACAGAAGCTGGCCGACCACTTCGGGGTCTCGCGCACGCTGGTGCGCCAGGCGCTGCTGCAGCTCTCGCAGCACCAGCTGGTGACGCTGGAGCCGGCGCGCGGCGCCTTCGTTGCTGCACCGTCGGTCGACGAGGCGCGCCAGGTGTTCGCGGTGCGCCGCATGCTGGAATGCGAAATGGCGCGCGCCTTCGCCGCCCAGGTCACGCCGGCCATGGCGCGCGCACTGCGCGAGCACGTCGCCCGGGAAAAACGCGCCGTCGAGCAGGACGACGCCAGCGGACGCACCGAACTGCTGGGCGACTTCCACGTGCGCATGGCCGAACTCATGGGCAACCAGGTGCTGGCCCAGATGCTCGGCCAGCTGATCTCGCGCTGCGCGCTGATCACGCTCATGTACCAGAGCAGCCAGGACGCCGGCCACTCGCACGACGAACATGTGCAGATCGTGCGCGCACTGGCCGCGCGCGACGGCGAACTGGCGGCACGGCTGATGGGGGAACACCTCAGCCACGTCGAGTCCCACCTGACCGCCACCCGCCACTACCCGACCAACAACATCGCACAGGCACTGGCCTGAACACCCCACACCATGACCGAACCCCTGCCCAGCTACGACTCCACCGCCGCCTATCCCCGCGACCTCGTCGGTTACGGTGCCAACCCGCCCCACGCACGGTGGCCGGACGGCGCGCGTATCGCGCTGCAGTTCGTGCTGAACTACGAGGAAGGCGGCGAGAACGCGGTGTTGCACGGCGATCCGGCATCCGAGCAGTTCCTGTCGGAGATGTTCAATCCGGCCGCCTTCAACGCCCGCCACCTGAGCATGGAGAGCATCTACGAATACGGCTCGCGTGTCGGCGTATGGCGCATCCTGCGCGAGTTCGAGCGCCGCCACCTGCCGCTGACGGTGTTCGGCGTGGGCATGGCGCTGCAGCGCCATCCGGAGCTGACCGCCGCCTTCCGGTCGCTGGGGCACGAGATCGCCTGCCACGGCTGGCGCTGGATCAGCTACCAGGCGATGGACGAGGCCACCGAGCGCGAGCACATGCGCATCGGCATGGAGATCATCGAGCAGCTCACCGGCGAACGCGCGCTGGGCTGGTATACCGGCCGCGACAGCCCGAACACCCACCGCCTGGTCGCCGACTACGGCGGCTTCGAATACGACAGCGACTACTACGGCGACGACCTGCCGTTCTGGATGCGGGTGCGCAAGACCGATGGCAACGTGGTGCCGCAGCTGATCGTGCCGTATACGCTGGACACCAACGACATGCGCTTCGCGTCGGCCCAGGGCTTCGCGCAAGGCGACGACTTCTTCACCTACCTGCGCGACGCCTTCGACGTGTTGTACGCCGAAGGGGACCCGCAGGGGCTGGACCGGCCCCGGATGATGAGCATCGGCATGCATTGCCGGCTGCTCGGCCGCCCGGCCCGCATGAAGGCGCTGCAGCGTTTCCTGGACCATGTGCAGTCGCACGACAAGGTCTGGATCTGCCGCCGGATCGACATCGCGCGCCACTGGGCCCGCACCCACCCCTACACCGGCTGACCCGCCGGCATACGACCATGACGACCGCCACGCTCACGCTGCAAGCACTCAACGACGCCCCCCGCGACCAGGCCCTGGCGATGGTCGACGGCCTGTACGAACATTCGCCCTGGATCGCCGAACAGGCGCTGGCCAGCCGACCCTTCCGTTCGCTGGCGCATTTCAAGCACGTCATGGCCACGGTCGTGCGCGCGGCCAGCCGCGAACAACAGCTGACCCTGGTGCGCGCCCACCCCGAGCTGGCGGGCAAGGCCATGCGCGACAATACCCTGACCACCGAGTCGACGTACGAACAGAACAAGGCCGGGCTGACGCAATGCACCGACGAGGAACTGGCCCGCATCGCGCAGCTCAACGCCGACTACGCGGCCCGTTTCGGCCACCCGTTCATCCTGGCCGTGCGGGGGCCGCGCGCCCAGGGCCTGTCCAAGCAGGAGATCCTGGCCGCGTTCGAGCGGCGCCTGCACAACCACCCCGAGGTCGAACTGCAGGAATGCCTGCGCAACATCCACCGCATCGTCGAGCTGCGGCTGAACGACAAGTTCGGCGTCACGCCCGTGCTGGGCGACCTGGTCTGGGACTGGCATGAGTCGCTGAGTTGTTATTCCGATCCCGGCTTCGCGGAAAAGGGCCAGCTCACCGTCACCTACCTGACCGACGCGCACCGCGCCTGCGCCGCCGAGATCACCTCGCGCATGCGCGAATGCGGCTTCGACAGCGTCGAGATCGATGCGGTCGGCAACGTCGTGGGCCGCTACGACGCACGTGCGCCGGGTGCGCCCGTGCTGATGACCGGCAGCCACTACGACACCGTGCGCAACGGCGGCAAATACGACGGGCGGCTCGGCATCTTCGTGCCGATGGCCTGCGTGCGCGAACTGCACCGCAGCGGCACCCGGTTGCCGTTCGGCATCGAGGTCATCGCTTTCGCCGAGGAGGAAGGCCAGCGCTACAAGGCCACCTTCCTGGGCTCGGGCGCGCTGATCGGCGACTTCCGCACCGAGTGGCTGGCGCAGCAGGATGCCGACGGCATCACGATGCAGCAGGCCATGGAACAGGCTGGATTGCGGGTGCAGGACATTGCCGCGCTCAAGCGCAACCCGCGGGACTACCTGGGCTTCGTCGAGGTCCACATCGAACAGGGCCCGGTGCTCTCCGAGATCGACCTGCCACTGGCCGTCGTCACCTCGATCAACGGCAGCGTGCGTTACCTGGTCGAGCTGGTCGGCACCGCCTGCCATGCCGGCACCACGCCGATGGACCGGCGCAGCGATGCCGCCGCCGGAGCGGCCGAGATCATCCTGGCCGTCGAACGCCGCGCCGCGCAGGACACCGAATCGGTGGCCACGGTCGGCCTGCTGAACGTTCCGGCCGGTTCGATCAACGTGGTGCCGGGGCGTTGCCACTTCTCGCTCGACATGCGTGCGCCCACCGATGCGCAGCGCGACGCGCTCGAGCGCGACATCCTCGCGGCGCTGGCGGCCGTGTGCGAACGGCGCCAGCTGCGCTGCACGATGGAGGAAACCATGCGCGCGGCGGCGGCGCCCAGCGCACCCGTGTGGCAGGCGCGCTGGGAACGCGCCGTCGATGCGCTCGGCGTGCCGGTGCACCGCATGACCAGCGGCGCCGGCCACGACGCGATGAAGCTGCACGAGGTGATGCCGCAGGCGATGCTGTTCGTGCGCGGGCAGAACGCCGGCATCAGCCACAACCCGCTCGAATCGACCACCAGCGACGACATGGACCTGGCCGTGCGCGCCTTCTCGAACCTGCTGCACGAAACCGCAGCCGACCTCTGACACCGAAACCCGACATGAACACCTACGAACAACTCGACGCCTGGATCGACCGGCATTTCGACGAACAGGTCCGCTTCCTGCAGGAACTGATCAAGGTCCCCACCGACACGCCGCCGGGCAACAACACACCCCATGCCGAACGCACCGCGCAACTGCTGCAGGCGATGTCCATCGACGTGGAGAAACACGCGGTGCCGCAGGCCGAGGTGCAGGCCGTGGGCATGGAGTCGGTCACCAACCTGGTGGCGCGACGGCGTTATGGCGAAGGCCCCACCGTGCTGCTCAATGCCCATGGCGACGTGGTGCCGCCGGGCGAAGGCTGGACCCACGACCCCTATGGGGGCGAGATCGAGGACGGCCGCATCTACGGCCGCGCGGCGGCCGTGAGCAAGTGCGATTTTTCCACCTACACCTTCGCCGTGCGCGCGCTCGAGGCCGTGGCACGGCCGACCCGCGGCAGCGTCGAATTGCTGTTCACCTACGACGAGGAGTTCGGCGGCGAAGTCGGGCCGGCCTGGTTGCTGCGGCACGGCATCGTGCGGCCGGACCTGATGATCGCCGCCGGCTTCAGCTACCAGGTCATCACCGCGCACAACGGTTGCCTGCAGATGGAGGTCACGGTGCACGGCAAGATGGCCCATGCCGCGATTCCCGATTCCGGCGTGGACGCGATCCACGCCGCGGTGCAGATCCTGAACGCGTTGTATGCGCAGAACACGCTGTATCGATCGGTGACCTCGCAGGTCGAGGGGATTTCGCATCCCTACCTGAACGTCGGCATGATCGAAGGCGGCACCAACACCAACGTGGTGCCCGGGCGCTCCAGCTTCAAGCTCGACCGCCGCATGATCCCCGAGGAAGACCCGGCCGAGGTCGAGGCCACGCTGCGCGGCATCATCGACGCGGCTGCGGCCGCGATCCCCGGCGTCACGGTGGAGGTGCGTCGCATGTTGCTGGCCAAGGCGATGCGCCCGCTGCCGGGCAACCAGCCGCTGGTATCGGCGCTGCAGCATCACGGCGAGCAGGTGTTCGGCGAGAAGATCCCGGCATTGGGAACCCCGCTGTACACCGACGTGCGGCTGTTCTGCGAGGCCGGCATCCCCGGCGTGATCTACGGCGCCGGGCCGCGCACCGTGCTGGAGTCGCACGCCAAGCGCGCCGACGAACGGCTCGAACTCGAGGACCTGCGCCGCGCCACCAAGGTGATGGCGCGCAGCCTGCACGACCTGCTGGGCTGACACCTCCACGGTCCCGGTTGCCGCGGCAGGGGGATCTCGGATCCCCCCCGCACGGTCATCCGGGCATGGCGTCCGGACACGAACCCGCGCCGCCCGTCGCGCTGGCATGTCACTTGCATTGGGTATTGCAGAAGGCAGGGCCAACGCCATGCCGTATCTGCAACCGTTCAGGAGACGCCATGTCCATTTGCCGCCGCCACTTCGTGTCCGGTCTTGCCGCCTTGACGGCCCCCACCCTGCCCCTGGCCAGCGCAGCCCAGCCCCGGAACTGGCCTGGCCAGCCCATCAAACTGGTCGTGACCTTCCCGCCGGGCGGCTCCAGCGACATCGTCGCACGCCTGATCGCGCCGCTGCTGGCCGACAAACTCGGCCAGCCCGTCGTCATCGACAACAAGCCCGGAGCAGCCTCGACCATCGGTGCCGCGGCCGTGGCCAGTGCCCCCGCCAACGGCTACACCTTGCTGATGTCCAACTCCGCGCCGATGTCGATTTCGCCCGCGCTGATGGAAAAGCCTTCCTACGACCCGATCAGGAGCTTCACCCACCTGACCTATATCGGTGCCGTGCCGACGGTGCTGGTGGTCCATCCGTCACTGCCGGTCAAGGACTTCGCCGGCTTCATCGACTGGGCCCGGACACAGAAGGACGGGGTCGCCTTCGGCAGTGGGGGCGCCGCTTCGGTGGGCCATATCGTCGGCGAAATGCTGGCCCGCAAAGCCGGCATCCGGATGCTGCATATCCCGTACAAAGGCGCTGGCCCGATGCGCAACGACCTGCTCGGCGGCCAGATCAAGGTCGCCATCGACGCGTTGCCGCAAAACCTGCAGTTCCAGCAGAGCGGCCAGTTGCGGCTGTTGGCGCTGACGGCTCCGCAACGCGCACCCACCGCGCCCGATGTGCCCAGCGTCGTCGAACTGGGGTATCCGTCCCTGGTGGCGGAAAACTTCGTCGGCATATCGGCGCCGGCCGGCTTGAGCGAGGACGTGGCACAGGCGTTCCAGCAGGCTGCCGACCAGGTACTGAAGATGCCCGAAGTCCAGACCCGGCTGCGCCAGATGGGGTTCGAGCTGGCAACCAAGTCGCGCAGCGAATTCACCGCCTTCGTACGCGACCAGGTGCTGGCCTGGGCACCGGCCGTCAAACAGACCGGAGCGACGATATGAGTCGCCGGGCCGTTCCCAAGACGAATCCCGCAGTGCGCAACACGGAGGTACGACCATGAGCCAGGCACGCGTGGCGGTCGCCCTGTTCGGGCCGCAAGGCAAGGGCAGCTTCAATGAATCCGGTTTGCGCGGTGCGTTGCGCGCCCGCGAGCGTGGCCATGCGGTGCAGGTGCACTGGATCGGTGCAGCCGCGGCCGAGGACCGGGCGCATCACTTGCGCCAGATCTGTGCAGCCGGACTGGACCTGCTGGTAGCCCACGGCGGCCAGGGCGACGAACCGGTCGCCCAGGTCTGCGACGAATTTCCCGACATGCGTTTTGCCGTCACCCAGGGCCACACGACCGCGGCCAACAGCGCCTGTTATGAGGTGCTGCAGGAGCAGTCCGCCTTCCTGGCCGGCGTGCTGGCCGCGTTGCACTCGCGTACCGGCATCGTGGCCCATCTGTCCGGCGAGCGGGTGCGGCCCGGCCTCAAGGGTCGCGCCGCATTCGCCCACGGTGTTCGCGCCGCGGGCAACGACTGCCGGTTGCTGACCACCTTCATCGGCAACCAGCACGACCCCGAACTCGCCTACACCGTTGCCCACGATCTGCGCCACGGTGGCGCCGACATCGTGTTCGCAATGATCGATGGCGGGCGCGATGGCGTCAGCCAGGCCTGCCGCGAACTGAACATGCACCAGATCGGCAATGTGCTGGACTGGGTGGAGCGCGACCCCTCGGTATTCCTGGCCTCGGCGGTCGCGGACTCGGGCAGTTGCGCGCTGCAGGCGATCGAAGACCATGCCGACGACCGGTTTCTGCCGCAGACGATCCGGCGTTACGGGCTGGAAAATCCCGACTGCGTCCGGCTGGTCTGCGGCACCGCGGTGTCGCAGGAGCACCAGACGGCTCTGGCGTATTGGCAACACCAGTTGTTGTCGGGAGCAATACAACCCGACGCCGAATACGCTGGGACGGAATTCGCCTGAAACCCGTCATGCCCCACGCCGCGGCGGCTTGACGCCTTGCATGCGGCGATTGCGCGCGCCGCCAACCGGGCGGCGCCGCTCACGCGGGCGCATCGACCGGCTCGGCCGCCGCCGCCCGGCGTTCGGCCAGCGCATCCGCGAGTTTGTCCTTGACGTCGTTGAAATTGCGCATGGACTGCAGATGGAGGTACAACAGTTCGAGTTCGCCCTTGCTGGCCAGCGCGGCCAGCGCATCGCCCGGCAATGCGTTCAACTTGTCGCGATTGACCGCCAGAAACCCACCGAGTTTCAGCTTCTCGCCCGCCGGCGTGCTGACTTCCGCCTGCATCGCCTCGAGCAGGCCGAGGTCCTTGATACGCCGCCCGAACGCGCGGGTGCGCTCGAAATGGGCCTGGTATTCCTGCAGGAATTTCAGCACCTGCTCGACATATTCCGTCGGCTTGCCGTCGTCTGCGAACAGGCGATTGCCCTTGCCGGCACGGTTGAACCCCGGATACGACTCATCGACGCACAAAGTCAGTGTCTTGCCGTCGGCGCTGTTCGAGAAGACGAACGGATAACGACGGATGAAGGCCGGGACATACCGGGCCTTCCATTGCCCCTGCACCGTCAGGTACAGGTTCTGGCCGTCGCGCACACCGAGTACGGCGGCCGGCAACACGTCCTCGCCTGCGGCGGTGAACACGATCGCATATTCGCTGGCCGCAAACGGCAACTCGACTGCCATCATCGGCACCGCGTTGACGACCGCGCTGAACGCGTAGCCTGCGCCGGGTTCGATGCTCGCCTCCCGATGGCGCGCGGCCGACACCGGTACCGCGGTTTCATATATCAATAGTTGCCTGGTCACGATCGGTTTCTCCTGTGTTGACTTGCCCATGCTGACTGGACGCTAGACCCGCGTGAGACGCGGCGTGACGGCGGCTGCCAATGGCAGTTGCACGCGCAGCGCAGCGTTCGGGTTCAGTTTCTCGGCGCTCACTCCAAGGTGATTGACGAACCGGGTCTGCCAGTTGACCGCGGCATCGACGCGACCACCGCCCGATGTCGGCCCCGTCGCGCCGGGCAGGACGGCTGGCAGAATGTTCCAGTGGATCGTGGGCACGGCCGATACCGGCGCCTCGGGCACGTTGTGCGCAGGCAACTCGAATGGCAACGCAACCGGCTGCGACTGTTCGACCGGGGCGGGCTGCGCGGCCGGCACCGGCGACGCCTCATCGTCGTCATGGGTTGCCGCGGCATGCCACAACTCCGGAGTCGCACGTTGCCCGGGCGCCAGGGTCTCGTCCATCACGCCACCCGGGCTGTGGCCAAGACCCATCACGTGCCCCATCTCGTGCGCAATGACCGACAACAGGTCGATCCGCCCCGCTGCCGGACTACCGGCGCCCGCCTGCAGGACTGCACCGGAACCCAGGAACTCGTCGTCGTCGCCGGGAGTCGGATCGACGAACCAGCCGCGCCCGCCGGCGTCGACATCGATCGTGATCTGCCCGTCGAGCGCGGTACCGACCTCGTCGCCCGGAAGGTCGGACACCACGACGGCGACACCCTGCAATGCAGCGACGAACGACGCATCTTCGACGAACGACCAGCGTCGCATCGCCTCGGCCACCAGCGGATCGAGTTGCTCCCGCGTCAGTGCCGCTGCGGCGCCACTCGCCGACGGCACATCGGCCTGCGTGCCGGTCGCAGCCGTCAGCGGAGCGGGCACGGCCGGGTCGTTGGACTTCACCGTGACGGTGTCGAAACTGGCGCCAACACCCCGGGTGAACAGTCCGAACCGGCCGTCCGATGCGACGGCATTGAACACGAAACCGACCGCCGCCTGGTCGTTCAGCGTGACGCTGACGGTCGAACCCTTGATGCTGACACCGAGCTTGAAGTCGTTGGTCGCATTCAGTCCGCTGTGGCTCACGACCGCATCCACGATCCAGCCCGACGCCGTGCGGTGGCCGATGACCACCTGCTGGGTGGCGACATGGATCGCAGCGTACTTGAAGTCGGTATCGCTGTACCGGTCGAACACGATGCCCGCCGTGGCAGCGGTCTTGAACGTCGCGCTCATCTCCAGCAACGATGCGCCCGGCAACTGCGTGATGCCGGAGAGGTTCAACAACTGGATCGCCGTATCGCTGCCCGCCACAGGCGCTCCAGCCAGGCGCCCGCCGCTGGCCGCCACCCAGCTGCCGGTGGCGGACCCGGGCACGCCGGTCACCATTTCCCCGGGACCGGAGGTGAACGGATCGGTCCGGGTCACGGTCGCCGTGGGCGGCACGACCTGAACGGCGATGTTGTCCAGCGCACCGCGCGACTTGTCGGATCCGAAGCCCACCAGGCCCCAGTTCAAGCCGTAACTCCAGCCATCGACGACGGTGGGCGCAAACGTGTGACTGAAGGCGTTCTTGTTGTTGACGATCAGCGTGGCGGTCAGGCCATTGACCGACAACAGCAGGTTGTACCAGGTGTTGTCCTTGACGCCGCCCTGGACCGACGACTGCTTGAGCACCTGCCAGCCATTGGACGTATGAATCCCGATCTCGAGCTTGTTCGTCGACACGTTGATGCCGGCAAACTTGAAGTTGTCGGCGTCCTGGTAGTCGAACACGATATAGCTGTTGCCCTTCCAGCCGCCGGTGGGCTTGATCACCTTGACGGTCGCCTGCACCTCGAAATATCCCGGCAAGGCATCGCCGACCTGGTACACCGCGACCGCGTCGGCCTGGTTGGACGAGGCGGCCACCTGCAGGCCGCCTGCACTGACCTCCCAGCTGCCGCTGTCAGCCGCCAGGCCCTGCATCTGGCCATCGTTGAAGTTGGCGGTGCGCAGCACGTCCCGCTTGCCGCCCGGGATGTTGCCGGCCTGCGGATCGGCCGGCGCACCGGTCTGGCTCTGCCACGCAAAATCCTTCTGCCGGACCACACCCAGTTCGCCCTCGGGCTCGCCATGGCGGAACGCCTGGCTCGGATCGCCATTGGTGTCGGCAAACCGCGTCGGGTCGGCGCCGTCGCTGGCGCTGAGCGTGTACAGGAATTCCGCCAGCTGGGGTTGCAACGTGCGGCTGACCGTGGCCATGCCGAACGGCGCAAATGGCACCAGGTAGCTGTTGAACTCGCCGACCCAGTCGATCAGCCTGTCACCGCCGGTGTTGCCGATCAGCACATCGCGGCCTGCGCCGCCGTAGGCCCGGTCCTCGTAGGTCGGGTGCGTGTCCGGCGCTTCGTTGTCGTACAACGAGTCGACCGTGTCCTTGTTGTTGGTCTCGTCGGAGTTGGTCTCCAGGAAGTCGTCGGCATTGAGCAGGTCGTTGCCGAAGCCCCCGTAGAGATTGTCACGGCCGGTACCGCCCACCAGCCAGTCGTTGCCGTTGTCGCCGAAGATGCGGTCGTTGCCGTCGTCCCAGACCGGCCCGGTGACGATGAAGTTGTGGCCGTTGGTCGGCACATTCACGCTCGGACGGAAGATGCCCTCGTTGGAGGCAAAGTTCAGGAAGAACTCGCCGATCACGATGCCCGAACGGTCGTCCTTGACTGCCGTGCCAGGCTGGACTCCGTTCGTCGACGAGACGACGAGTTCGATCTTGCGCCGCGGGTCGTATTCGTCGTACAGCGCGAACTCCCCGGAACGCCGGGTCCGATCGGCATGCCAGCCCTCGGGGTCGAGCGGGTTGTAACGCAGTGCATCAACCGGGTTGAACGGCCGTTCGTAGTCGCTGCGCGCCACCCCGACCAGGTCCAGGCTGCCGTCGCTGCCGATGTCGATGGTCTCGTACACCTGTGTATACGCCAGGCCCAGCGCCTCGCCCCCCAGGATGGCATCGTCACCCGAGCCGCCGTGCAACCAGTCGTTGCCCAGTCCGCCGAAGATGATGTCGTCGGCATTGTGAACGATGGGCTGGCCGCTGTCGGTCACCGTCTTCTTGGTGACGGTGGTGAACTCGTCCCACGATCCGTTGAACGTGGTGTCGAAACTGAACGGCGTCAGGTTGATCGCCTTCTTCAGCTCGCCGCCGACGTTGACCACTGCCTGCTGGATGGTTCCCGGCGTCGCGATGACCTCGTTCATCATGTCGCCGTTGAAGGTCTTGGTGTCGCCGTTGTCCGGCTTCAGTGCAAGCACGCCGAACAGCGGCTCCGCATAACCCGTTGCATTGCGGCTGACGATGAAGCGGCCATCGTCACCGATCACGCCGTCGGCGCCGGTGCCGCCGCTGATCCAGTCGTTGCCATAACCACCGACGATGTCGTCGTCCTGGCCTTCACCGAAGACGATGTCGTTGCCTTTTTGCGCATAGATCGTGTCGTCGCCGGACTCGCCATGAATTTCGTCGGCCCCGCCCCGGTCGGTCAGCGCGATGTCGCCGTGTACGTCGAAGCCACCCTCGTGGTAATCGAGGTGCTGGACGGCACGCGCAATGATGTAGTCGTACGTCCCGGCCAGACCATCGGGACGGTAACCCTCGGCATCGGGCCCTTCGTAGTCGTAGTTGAAGTTCAGGAAGCCGCCCGTGCTGCGCACACCCGAGGCGAAGACGTTGTCCAGCGCCGGGTTGAAGGCCGCGACGCTGTACGAGCCTTGCGTGTTGCTGACGCCGGACACCCCCATCGAGCGTTGTGTGCCGTTGATGCCGACCAGGCGCAGGATGCGCCCGTTGTCGCCGAGGATGGTGTCGGCATCATGGGCATGGCCGCCGGCATGCACGACGATCAGGTCGTCCGGGTACTGGTTGGCCGCATTGTTGGCCGGCATCCCGGGACTGCGCGCGGTCACGGCGTCGCCGATGTCGTTGCGCAGGATGTCTGTTCCGGCGCCACCGAAGATCAGGTCGCTGCCATCCGGGCGCAGGAAGTTGACCGTCCCCTGCGGCCCGGCGGTATCCATCAACCCGAACAGGTCCGAACTGCCGCCGATGATGTCGTCCTGGCCGAGGTTGCCGAAGATGATGTCGTTGCCGCCATTACCTTCGATGTAGTCGTCGCCGTCACTGGCCGACTCGAACGAGGCGTGGACCCACAGATCGCCGATACCCTCCAGGCCGGTCGGGATCGTCCGGCCTGCACCGAAAGCCGTCGGTGTCTCAGCTTGCTGGAAGGTGTCGCCGGCAAAACGCAGCTTGCCCAGGTCGGTGCGCGGATCGATACCGATCGCGCCGTCGCCCTGGATCGTGTCGGCACCCAACTGGCCGAATATCTCGTCTTCGCCGCCGCCGCCGGCAATGTAATCTTCGCCCCACAGGCGGATCGATGCGACATCGGGCTGCTGCTCGATCGTGTGGTCGTGGTCAAGCACCTTGATCAGATACTCGCGATGCACGGGCTGACCGTAGGAATTCCCCGGCAAGGCGCCGCGCGGATCGACATAGGCCGGGTACAGGACGCTGCCCACGCCGGCAACCAGCGCCTGGCCGTCGTTCACACCCGGGGTCATGCCGTAGATCAGCGAGCCGGTCAGCACCCGCATGCGCGGATCGAGGTTGTCGGGCCGGTAGCAGATGTAGGCGTTGTCACCCGCAATCGCGTCGTTGCCCAGTCCGCCGTCGAGGCGGTCGTCGCCATCGAGCGCGCCGCTGACATTGCTGCCGCCGATCAGGATGTCGTCGCCAGCGCCACCGTACAACACATCGTCGCCCTGCTGGCCCATCAGGATGTCCATGCCGTCCTGGCCGTAGATCAGGTCGTTGCCGGTACCGGTGCCGGTGCCGATGTTGATGGCCTCGAAATGCACGGTGCGCAGGGTCGGATAACCATCGAGGAAGACATCGCAGATCGCAGGCAGGCTGATCTTCGGAATGAAGGAGCCGCCTTCGCAATGGATCATGCCGTGGTCGCCGAACACCAGGTCATGGCCGCCACCGGCATAGATGGTGTCGTCACCGGCGCCGCCGAACAACACGTCGTTGAGGTCGCCCGCCACGATGACGTCGTCGCCGCCGTCTTCGTCCTCGAAGCCGACCGTCGTGATCGCGCAGATCGTGAACTCGTGCACCGCGAACGGCACGCCGAGTTCGTCGAACGGAGCCGCCGTCAGCAATGCGTTGTCACCCACCAGGATGTCGGCCCCCTCCCCGGTGACGGTGTTGCCGAAACCGCCGAAGATCAGGTCGGCGCCCGTGCCACCGATCACGATGTCGTTGCGATCGCCGCCGGTAATGGTGTCGTCGCCACCCAGATGCGTGTAGTCCTCCAGCGACCAGATCCGGTCGATGTCGCCGGCACGGATCGGGTTGGTCGCACTGCCCGTGGCCAGCGCGTCGGGACTGGCGCTGCGCACGAAGTCCAGCAGCGTCACGGCCGGATCGCTGCCCTGCAGCAGTTCCTCCGACAGGTAGTCGATCAAGCCATAGTCGCCGACCACGATGTTGTTGCCATCCAGCGCAGCCAGGCCCTGCAGCGTATTCAGGCTGTGGCTGGCAAAGGTGTTGATGTTGTCGTCGCCATCGCCGCCGATCAGCATGTCGCGGCCGATGCCGCCGGTGATCGTGTCGTCGCCGTCGACCCCCAGGGCGGGGACCAGCGCGGTGATCAATGCATAGGTCAGGGGGTGATCGCCCGCCGGGCGGGCGGGAGCGCCAACGACGAGGTTGAAGTCCGCCGATCCGCCGGCAACGGCGTGGTTGGTCAGCGTCAGGATTTGGCCCTGATCGCCGAAGGCCACGTTGTCGCCGTGCCCGGTATCGATCTGGTCGCCGCCCTTGCCGCCGATCAGGATGTCGTCCTGACTGCCTGCATCGATGGTGTCCGCACCGCCGTCGGCATAGGCGATGCTGACGATCTCTCCCACCGTGAAGGCATGGACCGAGATCTGTACCCGGCTGTCATCGGTGGTCGCAGCCGTCACCTGTCCAGCATCGCCGAACACGATATTCTTGCCATGGCCGGCGTGAATCACGTCGCCCGCCTGACCGCCGATGATGATGTCGTTGGCGAAGCCCGCCTCGATGGTGTCACTGCCGCCGAGCGCGGTCTCGATGGACCAGACACGGTCGATGTCGTAGGCCCGGATGGGGTTGGTTGCCAGCACCGCCGCGGCGTTGCTGCGCACGAACGCCTCGAGCGCCGGATTGCCCGGACCACCCTGAAGCAGTTCCTCGCTGACGTAGTCGACCATGCCGTAGTCGCCGAACACGATGTTGTTGGCATCCAGCGCAGCGGTACCCGCGGCGGCGCCCAGGCTGTTGCTGGCGTAGGTATTGATCGTGTCATCGCCTGCACCGCCGAGCAGGATGTCGCGGCCGATGCCGCTCACGATGGTGTCGTTGCCGCCGATCTCGCCGGCAGGCACGACCGAGGTGATCAGCGCGTAGGTCAACGGGTGGTCGCTCGGATTGCGCGCCGCACCGATGACGTGGTTCTCGTCACGCAGTCCACCGACGAGGTGGTTGTTCAGCACCAGGATGCGTCCGTGGTCGCCAAAGGCCACGTTGTCTCCGTTGCCGCTGTCGAGCATGTCGCCAGCTGCGCCGCCGATGAGGATGTCGTCATGGTCGCCTGCGTCGATCGTATCGGCGCCACCGTCGGCAAACGCGATGCTGACGATCTCGCCGATCGTCATCTCGTGCACGCCAAACTGCATGGCTGCGTCATCGGTCGTCGCAGCCGTGACCTGGCCGGCGTCGCCGAACACGACGTTCTTGCCGTGACCGGCGTGGATGAAGTCGCCAGCGACGCCGCCGATGACGATGTCGTTGGCATGACCCGCGGTGATCGTGTCGATGCCACCCATGGCGGTGAAGATCGACCAGATGCGGTCGATGTCGTCCGTACGCACCGGGTTGCGCATCGGCTCGTTCTGCGCCATTTCCTCGGCCAGGTAATCGACCAGGCCGTGGTCGCCGAACACGATGTTGTTGCCGTCCTGGGCGGCCGTACCCCCCGAGCTGCCGAAGGTGTTGATCCGGTCGTCGCCGCCGCCGCCGAACACCATGTCGCGGCCGACACCGGTCGTGATCGTGTCGTTTCCGTTGCCGAACGCATTGCCCGTTCCATTGATGTCTCCCGCATCGATGGACGTCACGAGCCCCAGCACCTGCACCTGGTAGTTTTCGTCGGTCTTGCCCGGGATCGGGTCGCCGATCGGCCGGTTCAGGCCCAGATCGACACCGAGGACGAGGCCGTGGTCACCGAACACGATGTTCTGGCCGGCGCCGGCGTCGATGACGTCATCGCCCTGGCCTCCGAAGATGATGTCGTCGGAGGCGTCGTCGGTGATGAAGTCACCCTTGCCGCCGGCCGTGACGGTGTCGATGCTCTCGACCCGGTCCAGCGTCGCAAGCCCGGCCAGGCCGGTTTCGACGTTGCCCGAATAGTCTGGTCCCAGGTAACTCATGTGGCCCTGGTCGCCAAAGATCACATCGGAGCCCGCGCCCCCTTCGATGGCATCGCTGCCGTTGCCGCCGAAGATCCGGTCGCGACCCTCGTTGCCATCGATCACGTCGTCGGCGCCGTTACCCGGAACCATGCTGCGGATGTCCTGCACATAACCCACCGTCAGCAGCTTGTCCGTGGCGCTGGCCGGCAACACACCGGTCGTCGGCCCGAATGCGGACTCGTATGCAAACAAGGCTTCGGCCGCACTGCCGAACATCCGGCCGCGCGGCACGTCCTGCATCACCATGCCGTGGTCACCGAACACGATGTCGGCGTATTGCGCCTCGACAAAGCCGTTCGTCACCGTCAGCGGTCCATCGCCGTGCAGCGTGTCCCTGCCGGCGAGCATCAGGTCGCGCACCGGAGACGGATAAGGCTGGATCGACGTGCCGTTGTTCTGGAACCGTATCGTCGGGCCGCCCAGCGTCGGGGCCGGGCTGGCATTGGAGGTGCTGATCGTCAGCGTGCGGGTCAGGATGTCGATGTTGACACCAGAATCGCCGTAGATGTGGTCGGCGCCACGCAGGCCGTGGATGGTGTCGTCGCCCGAGCCGCCGGCCAGGTGGTCGCCGGCCTGGCTGCCCAGGATCGTGTCGTTGCGCCCGCCGCCATAGGCGGTGAATCCCACGCTTGGCAGATCCGCGTCGGCCAATCCGGCAAACAGGGTGCTGGCGTCGATGGTGTCGTTGCCGGCGTATTTGTACGGGTTGGCGAGCGTGAAGACCCACTCGTCGTCCTCGTTGTCGCCATCGGCGAGCAGCGGAAACGGGTTGAACGGCTTCTCTCCGAATTCGTATCCCCGCGCGTCCGATGCCCGGCCGCTGTACCAGACACCGTCCTGCGAGGTGTCGCCGAACACCACCAGCGGCGAGTTCGGACCGGCACCGCCGGTGACGGTGATCGTGTCGCCACCGACACGCACGCCGCCGACGCCGGCGTCGCTGGTGTCCACCACCTGCACGGTGCGCACCATGCTGCCGCCAGAGACTGCGGCACTGAGCAACATGCTGCTGCCCTGGCCCCAACCGGCGAACGCAAGGGCCGGCGCCCCGCCCGCATTCGAAAAGCCGGTGACGGTGCGGGTGTCGCCGCCGATCTTCACGGTCTGCCCGACGGCAAAACCGGCCTCCTCCCAGGACAGTCCGTCCTGTCGTGTCAACGCCGTGCCCGACACGCTGGTCAAACCGGTGAGTTCGAGCAGCGCATTACCACCGCCGTGCACGACGGTCAGGCCGCCGTGGCGACCGGCCAGCGACAACTGCAGCGTCGTGCCGACCGCATCCGCCAGGGTCGCGCCGTTGGCCAACGTGGCCGTCTTGCCGTCGGCCGAGATCGCGGTCAGTCGCCACTGGCCGTTCACCGTCGGGCTGTTGACCTGTACCAGGTGGCCCGCAACGAACCCGTCGTCGCGCCAGCTGCCGCTGCTCCGGGTCAGCGTGCCGCCGCCAGCGCTGCCCACGACAGCAACCGGCAGCGTGGCAAACACCGGCGCGTCGGCCGCCACGATCTTGCGCGTCGCCGTCGTGTCGGCCAACGTGGCTCCGGAGAGCACCAGCACGCTGTTGTCATTGGGGTCGGCACCGGCATCGTCGATCGCCGTCACCACCCAGCTGCCGACAAGGCCTTCGATCTCGACGGTCTGTCCGACCAGGAAACCCTGGGCCTTCCAGTCGAAACCGTCACGCGTGACGGTGCCGCCGCCGACCGTACCGGCGAAGGTGAACTGGTTCTGCGCCGACACGGCCGGCGCCGGGTCGAGCGTACCG
>JBFIDI010000052.1:0-18500 GCA_041581405.1 Burkholderiaceae bacterium | reverse complement strand
GACACGGTCGAGCGATCGACGCCACTGCGTTCGGCCAGCGTTGTGCGGTTGAGCTGGCGTTCGAGCATGGCCTCGGACAGGCGTTCCCGGAACTGGAAGGCGCGTTGGGATTTGGTGATTTTCTCCATTCTTGGTGCCGATGGTAACGCAGCGTGATAGTTGTCACGTTTTATGCATAAACCGGCACCGGCTCCACGTTGATTCACGCCCAGCGTCGATTTGACAATCGGTGCATGGAAAAAAAGACCCGCATGCTGATGAAGGCCGTCACCTGGCAACTGATCGGATTTGCCGTGATGTCGGTGATCAACGTGCTCTACATGGGCGACTGGCGTGCCGGCGTCGGACTGTCGGGCATGCTGACGCTGATCGGCCTGGTGAGTTATTACCTGCACGAGCAGGTGTGGGCGCGGATCCGCTGGGGCCGGCACTGAGGTCCCCTGCCGCCGGCCGGTGCCCGGCGTGTCGCGATCCGGAGGGCGTCAACCCTTGCGGCGCCCGGCCACCGTGATCCCCACCGGCGCTCCCGCGCGCGGGCGCCCGGCCCGACCGGCAGGCGCGGGCGGCAGCGGCAGCGTCAGTTCGGCCAGCGTCACGTTGTCGAGCACCTGGAAATAGGCGTGCAAGGCGTCGTGGAACACGTGCTTGAGCTTGCAACCCGGCGTCAGCGTGCAGGTGTCGGTGGCCGGATCGAAACACTCGACGAGCCGGAAATCCGTCTCCGCCGCACGCACGATGTCGCCGACGCGGATCGTGTCGGCGGCCAGCAGCAATCGCAGTCCGCCGCCGCGCCCGCGCGTGGTCTCGAGCACGCCCTGGCGTGCCAGGTCGTTGACGACCTTCATCAGGTGGTTCTTCGACACCTGGTGATGCTCGGCCAGTTCGGCGATCGTCACCAGCCGCTGCGGATGCGCGGCGCAATACATCAGCACCCGCAGGCTGTAGTCGGTGTATTCGGACAGACGCATCGAAAACCCTTAAAGATGCACAAAGTATATTGCTTTAAACATTTCCGGGATATAAGATGCGTTTCGTGTGCATGTTAAAGCCCGCAACCGCCTCGTGGGGCGGATCCCGGGCACCGACCATCATGAAAACGCTGATCCAACCCGCCGCCGTGCAAGCCGCCGCCACCCCCATGGACAACGGTCACGGCTGGCCGCTGTTGCGGCTGGGCTTTCGCCCCTTCTATCTGGCGGCCACCTTGTTCGGACTGCTGGCCGTCCCGGCCTGGGTGCTGGTGTTCCTGGGCACCACCGGATGGACGTCCGAACTGCCGCCGAACCTGTGGCACGCCCACGAAATGTTGTTCGGCTTTGCCGCGGCGGTGATCGTCGGCTTCCTGATGACCGCCGGCAAGGCCTGGACCGGTCTGCAGACGCCCCGGGGCACCGCGCTGGCGGCCCTGGTGCTGATCTGGCTGGGCGCCCGCGTGGCCCTGTTCACCGCGCCCTACCCGGTGTTCGCCGCGCTGGACCTGTTGCTGTTGCCGGTGGTGGCCGTCGTGCTGGTGCGTCTGCTGCTGCGCGCGGGGAACCGGCGCAACCTGCCGCTGGCCGGCCTGCTCGGCCTGCTGACGCTGGCCAACCTCGTGTTTCATCTGTCGGTGCTGGGGTACCTGCAACTGGCGCCGATCCGTGCCGTGTACGCGGCCCTGGCCCTGATCGTGCTGATCGAATGCGTGATGGCCGGCCGCGTGATCCCTGCGTTCACGATGAGTGCCACGCCCGGGCTGCGGCTCAAGGTCGATCCGCAGATGGAGAAAGCCACGGCCGCCGCCAGCGTGTCGGCCCTGGCCTGCTGGGTGTTTGCGCCCGACGCCGTCATCAGCGCACCGCTGCTGGCCCTGGCGGCCGTGATGCAACTCGCACGACTGGCGGCCTGGAAGCCGTGGTGCACCCGCGGCCGCCCCATCCTGTGGATCCTGCACCTGTCGTACGCGTGGATCCCGGTCGGATTCCTGCTGCTGGCGGCCAGCCTGCTCGGATGGATGGCGCCGTCCGCCGGCATCCACGCACTCGCGGTGGGCGCCACCGGCGGACTCATCATCGGCATGGTGACCCGCACCGCCCGTGGACACACCGGACGACCCCTGCTGGCCTCGCCGCTGGAAGTCGCGGCCTATTCGCTGGTCATGCTGGCCGCCGTGATGCGGGTTGTCGTGCCGCTGCTGGCGCCGCAGCTGCTGGTGGCGTCGGTCGTCGTCGCCGCGCTGGCCTGGTCGCTGGCGTTCGTGTTCTACCTGGGGCAATACACACCCTGGCTGCTGCAGCCGCGCGCCGATGGCAAGGACGGTTGAACGGCTCCACGGCGGCTGCCATGCGCAGTCCGGCCCTCGGTCGACGCATATCGAATGTTTGCCATCTGGAAGAATCCGCCATGACCACCGAACGTGCCAGCACCATCGACGTGCGCACCATCGCAGCCCGCGACCGCCGTCGCGTCGCCTCCGGGCGTTTCGATGCGCTGCAGCCGGGAGAGGCCTTGCCGCCGGTCCACGACCATGATCCGCGTTCGCTCCACCAGCCGTTCGAACAGCTGCGCGGCGTCCAGTGCGCATGGACCTGCCTGCGGTCCGGGCCCGCGTCGTGGCACGTGCAGATTGGCAAGACAGGCCCGGGCACGACCGAAGCCTTTGCCGGAACCTTTGGTTCGGGCGGCGCCCGCAAAGGCTGACCGAAAGGAGCGGCCATCATGACCTTCGTCGTCACCGAGTCCTGCATCCGTTGCAAATACACCGACTGCGTCGACGTGTGCCCGGTCGACGCGTTTCGCGAAGGCCCGAACTTCCTGGTCATCGATCCGGACGACTGCATCGACTGCGCGGTCTGCGTGCCCGAATGCCCGGTCAACGCCATCTACGCCGACGAGGACGTGCCGAAGGACCAGCAGAACTTCACGGCGCTCAATGCCGAACTGGCACGGCAGTGGAAACCGATCACCCGCACCAAGCTCGCACTGCCCGATGCGGACGCGTGGGCGAAGATCGAGAAAAAACTCGACCAGCTGCAGCGCTGACTCCCGGCGCGGCGCGCGCCCTCCGCCACGCCGGCACCGGCGGCCTTGCACGACGCCTTTTCGATCATCCGGTACACGGCTCCGATGCCGGACCACGCGCCCCCAATCCGGACATATCCCTGCTGTTTGTATGACAACTAAATACTTTTGACCGTACATGTAAAACAACTACACTACTCGCACAACATTCGTTCACTTGTCGGATGTTTGATGTCCCACCCCTTCCGGAGCCCTCGCATGAAAACCACCCCTGTCGCGCCAGCCGACCTCGCGCGTTCGGTCATTGCCGTGCCGCCACTGGCGCGCAACGCCGACTTTTCCCTCAACACCGGCGCCAACCAGGCGTTGATCACGCATATGGAGCAGGGTGGGATCCGCAGCCTGATGTACGGCGGAAACGCCAACTTCTATCACCTGCCCCTGTCCGAATACGCGTCGACGGTGGACTTCCTGGCCGATGCGGTCGGGCCCGACACCTGGCTGTTGCCGTCGGTCGGACCGGACTACGGGAAGATGCTGGATCAGGCCGCGGTCCTCAAGTCGCGGCCCTTTCCGACCGCGATGTTGTTGCCGATGGTGTTCCCCTACACCGACGAGGGCCTGGGCATCGGCGTGCGCCGTTTCACGGACGCGCTGGGCAAGCCGGCGGTGCTGTACCTCAAGAGCACCCACTACATCGCGCCAGCCACGCTGGCGGGGCTGATCGACGAAGGACGCATCGCGGCGGTCAAATATGCCGTCGTGCTCGACGACCCCTCGGACGACCCCTATCTGCGCGCCATCCTGGACGCGGTGGACCGCAAATACATCGTCAGCGGCATCGGCGAACGGCCGGCGATCGTGCACATGCGCGACTTCGGCCTGTCGAGCTTCACCACCGGCTCGGGTGTCGTCGGGCCGCGCGGTTCGATGGCATTGCTGGCGCAGCTCCAGGCATCGGACTACACGGCGGCGCAAGCCATGCGCGAGCGTTTCATTCCGCTCGAGGACCAGCGTGACGGCATCAGCCCGATCCGCGTATTGCACGACGCGGTCACCTTGTCCGGCATCGCCGACATGGGGCCCCTGTTGCCGCTGCTGACGGGCCTGCCCGAGTCGCAGCGTCGCGCGCTGGCACCCATTGCACGGCGCCTGCTGGAACTGGACCAGGAGCTGGAGACCGCCCTGGCCTGAACCCGATGGCCCGCGGCGCACGCGCCAGCGGGCAATCAGCGCCCCCCGTGGTTCACGGGGCGCTGCGCATCCGGTCGACCGGTCCGAACCGATTTCGTCTTTGTTTCCTCCAACCATAAGTATCACCATGACACTGCCATCCATTCTTTCCCGCGCCCTGGGCGTCGCCGTTCTTGCCCTCGCCGCCAACCCCGCACTGGCCCAGGCATATCCGACCCGCCCCGTGACCATCGTCGTGCCGTTTTCCCCGGGTGGCGGCAGCGACACCGGCGCGCGCATGCTGGCGCAGAAGTTGTCCGAGAAGTGGGGCCAGTCGGTGGTCGTGGAAAACAAGGCCGGTGCCGCCGGCATGGTGGGTGCCGAATACGCGTCCAAGGCCAAGCCCGACGGTTACACGCTGCTGGTGGGCAACATCGGCACGCAGGCGATCAACGGTTCGCTGTACAAGAAGATGTCCTATGACCCGGTGAACGGCTTTGCGCCGGTGAGCCTGATCGCCGAGCTGCCCTTGGTCATGCTGGTGCATCCGTCCGTACCGGCCAGGACGCCGCAGGAACTGATTGCCCATGTCAAGGCGAATCCGGGCAAGGTGTCCTACAGCAGCTCGGGCGCCGGAAGTTCGCTGCACCTGGCCGCCGAGCTGTTCCAGGCCCAGAGCGGAACCCAGCTGCTGCACGTGCCCTACAAGGGCAGCGGCCCGGCCATGGCCGATCTGCTGGCCGGCCACGTGAACATGTCGGTGACCACCGTGCTGGAGAGTTCGGCCCAGGTCAAGTCCGGCAAGGTGCGCCCGATCGCGATGACGGGTTCGAGCCGCTCCAGCGCACTGCCGGATGTCCCGACGCTGGCGGAAAGTGCATTGCCCGGCTTCAACTCGATCTCCTGGATCGGCCTGCTGGCGCCCGCCGGCACACCGGATACGCTGGTCGAAAAGATCTCGGCCGATGTGCGTGAGGTCATGGCCAGCGACGAGCTCAAGCGCCGCTACATCGAGCAAGGCGCGGTTCCGGCGCCGAACACGCCGGCGCAGTTTCGCGCGCTGATCGAGAACGACCGCAAGCGCTACGCGCAGATCATTCGCGACAAGGGCATCACCGTCGACTGAAGACTGTTGATAATCGTGTCTTGCCCACCCCCGGAGACACGAGCGATTCCATGGCGCGCCGCACAGTAGCCACAGCAGCCACGACAGCACCGGTATCCGGACCTTCGCCTGCCGCCGACGGTCACGCTCTGGTGCTCGCGCCGGGTCAGCGGGGCCGCCTGTCGGACCAGCTCTACGGCCAGGTGTTCGACCAGATCACCTCGGGCAAGCTCAAGGTGGGCGACCAGCTGCCGTCCGAGATGGAGATCTCGGAGCGTTTCGGTGTCTCCCGGCCGGTGGTGCGCGAAGCGTTGCTGCGCCTGCGCGCCGATGGCCTGATCACGTCGCACCAGGGCCTGGGCACCTTCGTCAGCCACCAGCCCGCGCCACGCGTGAAGACGCTGGCGCAGGCGCAGGACATCGCGTCCTACCTGCGATGCCAGGAAGTGCGCATCACCCTCGAGGGCGACGCCGCGCGCCTGGCGGCCGAACGCCATACCGACGAACAGCTGGCGGCCATCCTCGCCGCGCACGAAGCCTTTGCCGATGGCGTGCGCAGCGGCAAGTTGCTGCCCGAGGCCGACCTGGCGTTCCATGCGTGTATTGCCGAAGCCAGCGGCAACGACTTCTACACCACCTTGCTGGCCAGCATCCACGACGCGATGACCGGGCTGATGCGGCTCACGCTGGGCCTGACCCGCACCGCCAAGCGCAAGCGTGCACTGGCCGTGCTCGATGAACACGTGGCCATCGTCGAAGCCATCCGTGCGCGCGACGCCGAGGAGGCGCGCACCGCGATGCAGTTCCACCTGAGCCAGGCGCGCCGGCGGCTGATCGACGGTCGGCGCGATCGGTGACGCCGCGGTGGCTGCCCTGCAACGCGCCGTCCTGCCCCTGCTGTTGCTGGTCCTGGTCGCCTGCGCCTGGTTTGCGCCCCTGGACGCACCTGCCGGCGAGAAGGTCGACGCCGGACTCAAGCGTGCCCTGGTCAGTTTTGCCACCGCACGCGCGCTCAACGGCGTGATCTCCGTGGCGCAGGGCACCGAGTTGTCGCTGCAACCGGCCGGCGTCGGCGCCACGCTGGCGCCGGGGCAGCTGCTCGACCCGGTGAACGACCTGGTCGAACGTTTCTCCGACCTGATGCTGGGCGCCAGCGTGTTGTTCGGCGCGCAGAAGGTGTTGCTGGGCGTGGGCGGCTACTGGCCGATCTCGGTGTTGCTGACGCTGGCCGCGTCGGCCTGGGCGTGGATGTGGTTGCGCCGGCGCCCCATCGATCCCTGGTTGTCGCGCCTGCTGGTGCTGGCGCTGATGCTGCGTTTCGCGGTGCCGGCGGTGACGCTGGGCACCGACCTGGTGTGGCAGCGCTTCCTGGCCGAGGACTACCGGGTCAGCCAGCAGGCCATCGACGCGACCACCAGCGATGCCGCCCGCAGCGCCCCGAACGCGCAGGCCGATGCCGCGCCGCAGGGCCTGCTCGACCAGTTGCGGCGCTGGTTCGCGCACAACACCGACGTGCGCGCCCGTTTCGACGAACTCAAGCAGATGCTGGAAAACGCGACCGAGCATCTGATCCGGCTGATGGTGGTCTTCGTGTTGCAGACCGTGGTCGTGCCCGCCGTGTTGTTGTGGGCGATGTGGAGCTGGACACGCAGCCTGTTCGAGGCACGCGGCCGCTGACGGCGGGCCGCCGCTCGCGTCGTCGCATCACGAGCCGCGTGTGGTGCGGCGGAGTCAGCTCACCGGCCGCAGGATGCGCACCATCAGTTGCTGCAACGCATCGACGGCGGACGATGCCCGGGAGGCCTTGCTGCGCATGACGGCGACCTGCATCGATCCGAGCGCCGGCAAGCCGTGGCGCGCACCCAGCTCCAGCAGGTGGGTCGGTGCGCTGCAGCGCGTCAGCACCGCCACCGCGAGTCCGCTCTCGACGGCCGCGATCTGGCCGGCCAGGCTGGAGCTGTTGTAGACCACGCGATAACGCCTGCGCATGCCGGCCAGCGCGGCCAATGCCTCGCGCCGCGCCAGGCTGCTGGCCTCGTACACCGCGATAGGCAGCGGATCGCGCCGCCAGACCTCGAACTGCGCCGCACCGACCCAGGTCAGCGGCTCCTGGAACAGCAGGATGCCGCGCGACGGCTTGTCGCGCGAGACCAGCGCCAGGTCGATTTCACCGAGCTGCACCTTGGGTATCAGCGCGGTCGATTGCTCGCAGTCGAGCTCGATCTCGACGGCCGCGTGCCGGCTGGCGAACTGGCGCAGTACCGGCGTCAGGTAACGCGCGGCATAGTCGTCCGGCACGCCCAGCCGCACCCGGCCCGCCAGCTGCGGCCCGTGTAATGCGGCAAGTGTCTCGGTGTGCAGCGCCAGCATGCGCCGCGCGTGACCGAGCAGCTCCGTGCCCACCGGCGTCAGCGTCATCCGGCGCGGCCCGCGCAACAGCACCGGCGCACCGACGGCGTCCTCGAGCTTGCGCAACTGCATGCTGACGGCCGATTGCGAGCGGTGGATCAGCGGCACGGCCGCCGACAGGGAGCCGGCGTCCACGACCGCGACAAAACACCGCAACCAGTCGAGTTGCAAGTCGGAACCGCGGGGCATGGCTTGGCCTTTCCATCCGTTTATCGAATATCTGCATTTTGAACTATGCGCTTTACAGGATGTTCGCGCGGCTCGACCATCCGGCCATGCCATCGATCACCGCTGCCGTTCCCGCATCCGTTGCCCCGCTGCCCGTCGCGCCGCAGGTCCGCGAGCGCCAGGGCATCGGCCTGATGCTCGCCGGCGGCCTGCTGCTCGGCACATTGGGCGTGTTCGTCGAAGAGGCCGGCCAGCATCCGCTGACGACGGTGTTGTTGCGCTGCGCGTTCGGTGCCGTCGTGCTGCTGGTGTTCGGTGCGGCGACCGGACGGCTGCCGGAGTTGCGGCTGCGCGGCGGGGCCATGCGCGCGGCGCTGCTGGCCGGCGTGCTGATGATGCTGAACTGGGCGCTGTTCTTCGGCGCCATCGACCGCACGTCGATCAGTGTCGCGACCGTCGTGTTCCACGTGCAGCCGGTCTGGGTCATGGCCTTCGGCGCCGTGTGGCTGGGCGAACGCGCGGGCCGTCTGCAGTGGTGTGCGATGGCCGTCGCGCTGGCGGGGCTGGCGCTGGCCAGCGGCCTGGCCGACGGAGCCATCGGTCAGCCGCCGGCGTCGGCCAGTTATTGGGTCGGTATCGCGATGTGTCTGGGTGGCTCGCTCAGTTATGCCGGCGTGACGCTGATCGCCAAGACCGTGCGCGGCGCCAGTCCGTACGCGCTGGCCTGCTGGCAATGCCTGGTCGGCGTGGTGCTGCTGGCCTGGTGGCCGTCGTGGCATGGCTGGCCCGGCACGGTCGCCGCGTGGGCCTGGCTGGCCGGCCTGGGCGGGCTGCACACCGGCCTTGCCTACGTGATCCTGTATGCCGGCATGGCACGCCTGCCGGCGGCGCGCATCGCGCTGCTGCAGTTCGTCTACCCGGGTGCCGCGGTGCTGGTCGACTGGATGGTGTACGGACGGGTGTTGAGCGCGCCGCAGACGGCCGGCGTGGTGCTGATGGCCCTTGCCTTGTGGACTGTGCGCCGGCCGGCGCGGTGATTCCGCGTCGCGACCGGTGCAGGATGTCGGCGATGCCGGGGCGACCGGGTCGGTGTTGCTGGCCGACAATGGCGCGGCCCGCCGAAGCGGGGCGTCGCCCGCATTCCAGCCCAGCAAGGAGCCGACCGTGCACTACCTGACGATCACCGAACTCGCGCCGCTGATCCGCGCGCGCAAGCTCGCACCACTCGACGTGACCCGCGCCATGCTCGACCGCATCGCGGCGCTCGACGGCCGGCTCAAGGCTTATGCCACCGTGACCGCGGAACTGGCGATGCGGCAGGCGGCCCGGGCGCAGCAGGAGATTGCGGACGGGTATTACCGAGGGCCGCTGCACGGCGTGCCGGTGGCGGTCAAGGACTTGTGCGATACCGCGGGCATTCGCACCATGGGTGGCACCGGTGTCCATGCCGAGCGTGTGCCGCGGCACGACGCCACCGTCGTGACGCGCCTGCGCGAGGCCGGCGCGGTGCTGCTGGGCAAGCTCAACCTGACGGAAGGGGCGATGGCCGGCTACCACCCGGATTTCGCGGTGCCGGAGAACCCGTGGAAACCGTCCCACTGGGCCGGTGTCTCGTCCAGCGGCAGCGGTGCGGCGACGGCGGTGGGGCTGGCGTACGCGAGCATCGGCACCGATACCGGCGGTTCGATCCGCCATCCGTCGGCGGCCTGCGGCGTCGTCGGTCTCAAGCCCAGCTGGGGCCGGGTCAGCCGCCACGGCGTGATGCCGCTGGCGCAGTCGCTGGACCATGTCGGGCCGATGACCCGTTGCAGCCAGGACGCCGGCATCGTGCTGGCGGCGATCGCCGGGCGTGACGCGCACGATCCGACCTCGCTGGCCGATCCCGTGCCCGACATGCAGACCCCCCTGGCGCAAGGCGTGCGGGGCCTGCGCATCGGCTGGGATGCCGCCTATGGCTCGGTCGACCTCGCGCCCGACCATGCGGCGGCGGTGGCGCAGGTGGTGCGGGTGTTGCGGGAACTGGGCGCGCAGATCGTTCCGGTGCGGATGCCGCCGCGCCTGCGCGAATACCTGCCGGCCTGGGCGCTGATGTGCCAGGTCGAGGCGGCCGATGCCCATCGCGACACGTTTCCGGCCCGGGCCGAGGCCTATGGCCCGTTTTTCCGCCAGTGGCTGGAGCAGGGGCGGGCCTGCGACGCGATCGACTACGCGCACGCCCATCACCTGCGGCTGCAATGCGCCGGCGACCTGCTGGCGATGATGCGCGGCATCGACCTGCTGGTGTGCCCGTCCACGCCACGCGAGCCGTTCGCGGTCAGCGACGACTATTCGTACGGACCGATTCCGCCCGGACGCGATCCCTGGCATGCCCGATTCACCGCGCCGTACAATTTTTCCGGCCTGCCGACCTTGTCGCTGCCGTGCGGCCTGTCCGATGCCGGGCTGCCGTTGTCGGTGCAATTCGTCGCCCCGGCCCTGCGCGAGGACCTGCTGGTGGGCGCGGGGCGGGTTTTCGAGCAGGCGACCGGCTTTCACGCGACCCGTCCACCGGGCTGGTAGGCCGCGCCACAGCGTGATTCCTGCCGATTCTTGCCTGTTGCGGGTCGCAAACGGGACATGAATTCGGGTACAAGTTCTAAAAACGGCTGGCGCACTGCGTTATCCTGCGGTAAATTGCTGCAACGCAACATGTCTGACAACGTTGAATCCCTCCAACTCGGCCTCGAGGACCTCCTCGGCGAGATGCACTTCGCGCGCCGCAGCGGCGACCTCGGTCGCCTGGCCCTGCTCGCCTACTGCGAAGTCCGCCGTTGGGCTCGCGTGGCAGGTGAGCAAGTACTGGCTGATCAGTCGTCGGGTTTGATCCACAACAGTCCGCATGCGGACCGGGACGAATTCATTGCGCGTATCGACGCGCTGATCGACGAGCTGGAGCAGGCGCGTGTGCGCGTGGTCCGGCGCACGCAGGACATGTCCAAGCCGGACTTCGCCTCGACCGCGCCCGACGCCTGCTGACACGACCCGGGCACTCCGGCCGCCCGGAACGGGCCGCAACGGGTGCCGGCGTCAGCCGATGTCCTGCACGAAGCGCTCGACCGGCACCGGTCGGCCGAGCAGGTAACCCTGGCACACGTCGCATCCGTGTTGTTGCAGGAAGCCGCGTTGCGCCGCCGTCTCCACGCCTTCGGCGATCACCTGCATGCCCAGCTTGCTCGCCAGGCCGATGATGGTCTGGATGATGATGCCGTCGCTGGCCTTGACCCCGATGTTGCGCACGAAACTCTGGTCGATCTTGAGCTGGTCCAGCGGCAGCCGCGTCAGGTAGGACAGCGAGGACTGCCCGGTGCCGAAGTCGTCCATCGAGAAACGCACGCCCAGCGACTTGAGTTGTTCCATCTTGGCGATGGTGTCCTGCACGTCGTCGAGCACCAGGCTTTCGGTCAGTTCGAGCTTGAGCCGGTCGGGTCGGGCGCCGGTGTCCCGCAGCACCTGTGCCACCTTCTGCACGAAATCGATGTCCCGGAACTGCCGCGCGCTGACATTGACCGCCAGCTCCAGCGCGTGCAGCTGCGGATGCGCCTGCCATGCGGTGAGTTGCGCGCACGCGGCCTGCAGCACCCATTGTCCGATCGGCAGGATCAGTCCGGTCTCCTCGGTCAGCGGAATGAACTCCATCGGCGGCACCAGGCCCCGCACCGGATGCCGCCAGCGCAGCAATACCTCGGCGCCGACGACCGCGTCCCGCGTATCGATCTGGGCCTGGTAGAACAGCACGAACTGGCCCTTCTCCAGCGCCTCGCGCAAGTCGTTCTCGAGCGCCGTACGCGCCGCAATCGTCGCCTGCATCACCGGGTCGTAGAAGCGGATCGCGTTGCGCCCGGATGTCTTGGCCTGGTACATCGCGATGTCGGCCTGCTTGAGCAGGTCGTCCAGCGACTGCTCGTGCCCGTTGAACAAGGTGGCACCGATGCTCGGTGTGCTCAGCAGCGTGTGTTGCCTCAGCCGATAGGGCTGGTTCAGCGCCGCCATGATCTTCTCGCCGATCAGTTCGGTCTGAGCCGCGGCATTCGGCGCCGGCATGTCGAGTTCCTCGAGCATCACGACGAATTCGTCGCCGCCGAGCCGGGCCACCGTGTCGGCCTCGCGCACGCAGGCGCGCAGGCGTTCGGCCACCTGCTGGAGCAACTGGTCGCCGATGTCGTGTCCGAGCGTGTCGTTGATGGTCTTGAAATGATCCAGGTCCATGAACATCAATGCGCCCAGCCGTCCGCTGCGGGCACTCGATGCCAGTGCCTGCTGCAGGCGGTCCACCAGCAGTCGGCGATTGGGCAGCTGGGTCAGCGGATCGAAGAACGCCAGCTGTTCGATCTCGCGCGCCGCCATCTTGCTGGCGGTGATGTCGCGCGAGATCACGATGAAACGCGGCGACTGCGGCGTGTCGCCGGTCTTGCGCGCCACCGACAACTCGAACCAGGTGTCCGACCCGCCATGGCGCAGGGCGAACTGCGTGCCGTTGCTCGAACCCTTGTCGTTGGCCTGCTGCAGCGCCTGCAGGATGGGCTGCGCCGCCGATGGCGGCAGATGGTCGGCCACGCGTCCGTGTTCGAACAGGCCGGGCGCGATCGCCAGCAGCGTCGGGTGGGGCGCATGCGAGCGGTAATACTGCCCGTCCAGCCCGAGTTCGAGCAGGGAGTCGGGCATGGCATCGAGTGTCGCTTCGAGCTGGGCCTTGCCCTCCAGGACCTGCGCACGGGCCTGGCCGATCCGGCGCAGGTATTGCAGCGACAACGCCGCGGCGGCCAGGATCATCAGCGCGATCGGCACCGCAACCAGCACGATGAGATCGCGGTCGTCGCGCCAGTTGCGCAGCGCCGCTTCGATCGGGACGCTGGCGGCAATGGCGATGGCGGTGTACAGCGTCGGCCGTATCACCACGATGGCGTCCTGGCGGCTCAGCCGCGCCGGGGCGCGATGCACCTCCCCTTGCGCCAGCATCCCGGACAGGTCCGGCGACAGCGTCACGCCGGTCAACTCCTCGGTCGGAGGTACGCTGGCCAGCAGGGCGCCGTTGCCGCGTTCGAGCGTGAGTTCCAGGCCGGGAATCGTCACGCCTTGCGCCATCACCGAACCCAGCAGCGGCACCCGCACTTCGGCCACGGCCACGATGCGCGTGGTATCCGCCAGCTTGATGCTGCGTGCCATGTACAGCACCGGTTCGCCGCTCGAGCTGCTGATGACCGGTTCGCTGATGACCAGCGTGGGCACCTGGATCGCGAGCACCCGCGCAAGGTAGTCGGCGGGCAACTCCAGCAGGACCGGACGGTTGCCACGCTGCGATGAAGCCACGACCCGGCCGTCGGGCGTCATCAGCGCCAGCTGGCTGACCAGCAGGTTCTGGTTGTCCGACGCCCGCATCTGGCGGCTCGCCAGGTCGTGGTCCAGCCACTCGAGGACCAGGTTCGATGCGCGCAAGACCTCGTCCATGCTGGCCAGCAGGATGTCGATGCTGAGCAGGTTGCGGTTCAGCGCCGCTTCCGCGCCGGTCACGAAACGCACGGCATCGCGTTCGGCGCCGAGCAGGGCGGCCTGTCGGCCTTGCGTGATCAGGATCGCCGCCACCAGGGCCAGCACCGACAGGAACCCCGTGGCAACGGCCAGGATCGTCCATCGCACGCGCCGCGGCACCGACCTGTGTGTGGACCCGGTGGTGAACGCCGGGGTCGGCTTCATGGCGCGCCCGGTGCCGTGATGCCACGGACCGGAGCAATGGTCTGGTTCCAGATCGTCGCGCATTCGGGTCCGCAGCGGCGCAGCCAGCTGGGCAGGATGTGCGACTGCAGGATGTCCCGCAGCCGCTGCTGGTCCTGCGGATGCATCGGCACGGCGGTCATGTGGCCCTTGCGTCCCAGGCGGCAGCTGGCGGCGCCGGTATTGCACGCCAGGCCTTCGAGGGTGGCCTGCTCGCTGGCGGCCCAGATCCGGGCCTCGAGCCGCGGCAACTCGTTGCGCAGCGCCACGCGCAGCTCGGGCTCCAGCGCGTTCCAGGAATCGAGGTTGGCGCCGAACATCGACACGCCCCAGGTGACCGGCATGGCATAGATGTGGGTCGTGACCTCGTGCAGGCCCAGGGTGTTGCCGGTCATGGTGCCGGTGATGGCGCAGCTGACGTTGCCCTTGCGCAACTGCGGCAGCACGTCATGCATCGCCGTGACGACCGCGATGGCGCCGAAGGCCCGCACGAAGTCGCCCAGCGTCGTGCCCGAGACGCGCACCCGTTGCCCCGACAGGTCTTCGAGTCGCGTGATCGGCCGGTTGCAGAACACCATCTGGGCGGGATAGATGTAGATGGCCAGCAGTTCGATGCCATGGCGCTGGCGCAGCGAGTTCTCCAGGTAGGGACGGAATGCCGCCAGCGTCGTCCTGAGCGTGGCGATGTCGGGGTTCAGTCCCGCCAGGTCGGCCGCGCTGAACGCGGCCTCCTGCGGCGCCACGCGGCTCAGCGGTATCGTGCCGAACGGAATCACGCCCATCTGCATCAACCGCACCATGTCCTGCGCCGGGATGCCGGCGCGATCGAAGGGCACGATCTCGGCGGAATAACGTCCGTTGCTGATCTCCGGCAGCGTGCGGGTCCAGAAGGGTTGTTCGTGCTGGACGTACTGGTTGACACCGGCCAGCCCCCCGACGATGCGCAATTGCTGCGTCGGCGGCGGGGACGCCTGCGCGAGGGCGCCGGCCGCCGTGCCGGCCAGCAGCCATGCGGCCAGGGTTCTTCTCCACGTGGCGGCGCGACGGCACGGTCGGGAGCGCAGGGGGCGAGTCGGTTTCATCGTCAAACGGTGTCGGGTCCATGGGCACGATGGGCCCGGATTGTGCCTGCAGGACGGGCCGTGCCACCGGGTCCGGGCGTGGTCACGTGTTGCGCAGGCATGGCCGGGAAGGCGCGGCACGGCAACGCCTGGCCATCGGGCGGCCGGTTCGGGCCCGCCGTGCGTGTTATGGCAGGAACCCCATGGACCGGCCGTCGCGCACTTCCGGCTTGAGCCGGTGCTCGGCTTCGAGTTGCTCCAGGAACTCCAGTGGCTCCAGCGTGGTATCGAGGATGGTGGCCTGGCGCTTCACCGCGGCGAAGTCGCCCGGGCACAGCTGATCGAGCCGGCCCAGCCGCGCCAGCATGTCGGGCTGCAGCCGCTGGTGATCGCCCTGCAAGGCCTCGGTCACGAACATCTGGGTGCGCTGCTCCCGCTGCAGCGGCTGGAAGCGGATCTTGAAGGTGAAGCGACGCAAGGCGGCCGCATCGAGGCGCTCGAACAGGTTGGTGGTGCAGATGAAGACGCCCGGAAAACGTTCCATGCCCTGCAGCATCTCGTTGACCTCGCTGACTTCGTAATTGCGCTGGGCACCCCGGCGGTCCTGCAGGAAGCTGTCGGCTTCGTCCAGCAGCAGCACGGCCTTCTCGGCCTGCGCGTCGCGGAACATGGCCGCCATCTGCTGTTCGGTTTCACCGACGTATTTGCTCATCAGGTCGCTGGCCTGCTTGACCATCAGCGGCTGTTCCAGTTCCTGCGCGATGTAACGCGCCAGCGCCGTCTTGCCGCTGCCCGGCGGCCCATGAAAACACAGGGTGCCGTGCCCGCGCGCGCGCAGGGCCTGCACGACCCGCGGCAACTCGAAGCGGCATTCGACGTTCAGGTTGGCCAGGTCGTAGTGGGTCACCATCTGCTGCGCCGGATCGGGTTCGGTGTCCTTGCCCAGCGCGAGGTCGGCGTTGCGCAACTGCCGCTCGATCAGACGTTCGCAGGCCTGCACGTCCGGCGGCGGATCGGTCGTGCCATGGGCCAGTCCGGCAAAACGTACGGCGGTGCGGATCTGCGCCGGGGTCAGTCCCTTGCGCGAGGCCAGCCGCGCGACGAACGCGTCCGTCACCGCGATGCCGTCGAGTGTCTTGCGCACCACGCCCTCGCGCGCACCCGGGGGCGGCGACTTGAGCTCGAGATGGTAGGCAAACCGGCGCCGGAACGCCGGGTCGATCTGCTCGATGCGGTTCGTGACCCAGATCGTCGGCACGTTGTTCGACTCCAGGATCTGGTTGACCCAGGCCTTGCCGCTGACGCTGCCGTTGCTCGGTGCCGCCACCTGCTCGGCCCGTGCCAGCAGTTGCGCCGCCTCGCTGGAGATCGGCGGAAACACGTCTTCGACCTCGTCGAACAACAAGGCGGCGTTTTCGCTGCCCTTGAGAAACACCTGCGCGATCTGCAGCGAACGGTATCGATCGCGCCCGCTCAGCGAGTTGCCGTCGCGGTCGGCGTATTCGACCTCGAACAGTTCCAGCCCCGCGGCCTGTGCCACGACCTTGGCCAGTTCGGTCTTGCCGGTGCCCGGCGGCCCGTACAGCAACACGTTGACGCCGTTTTCCTTGCGCGCGACGGCGTTGCCCAGCAAGGCACACAACACCTCGGTGTCTTCCTGCACGAACTGGAAATCGGCCGTCGACAACTCGCTCTTGCTCGAGGGCCGGGTGAACACGGCCATCAGTTCGGCGCGGTCGCGGTATTCGCGCATCAGCACCGGCGGCAATTTCTCGCTGACCTTCATCAGGTCGGCCAGGTCGGTGATGTTGTGTTCGGAGATCAGGTTCTCGATCAGGCCGATGCGCTCCAGGCGCGAGCCGGCACGCAGCGCCTCGCCGACCTCGCTGGCGCTGACCTGCGCCAGTTCGGCGATCGCGGCATAGGCCTCGGGCGCATTGCTGACCTTGAACTCCACCAGGATGCTGCGCAGGTCGCGCTGGTAACGCGCCAGCGTGCCGTACAGCAGCAGCGCGCGTTCGGCCTTGTTCAACTGCAGCAGCCCGGCCAGTGCGTCGATGTTCTTCTCGACCAGCGTGGACTGCTTCTTCAGGCTTTGCGTCAGCCAGTCGCCGGTGACCGACAGCAGCGAGATCAGGTCCTTGGGCTGGTCCTTGGCGTATTCGTCGAGGTAGAAGAACAAGGTGCCTTCTTCGTACGGCCCGCGCCAGACGCCATGGCGCGACAGGAACTCGGCGTCGCGCAGGGTTTCGTGACCCCGCCAGTAGTCGTTGCCGACGCAGCGCCGGCCCAGGAATTCGCGCACGCGCGCCAGCACCGGCAGCGGCCACACCAGGTGCCGGCCGGTCAACGAGACCACGCTGTTGAGGTCGCGCCGCACGTTGAAGTTCGAGCCGCGCCGCGCGGCCAGCGTCAACACGAAATGCGAACACATCAGGTCCAGCACCGGCGCGTCCTTGAGCCCCGGCGATGGCAAGACCATCCGGCTTGAGTGCTCGGTCATCAAACGCTTTGCCATCGACGCCTCCAACGTGGTCCTGCGTGGCAAAGACCATAACGCAGTCCGTCAGCCGATGGAAGACCCGGCGTCAAATAAGGGAATCGGGGGAAAACGGCGACGACGCGTAGCCCCACGCGCGTGCGCCGCAGGGAATCGGGCGGGCCGTCGCCGGCGGGGCGGCCATTCCGCTAAGCTGCGGGCCATGGAAATCGCACATCTGCAGGCCGCCCTGGCCGTCTATTTCGCGCCCTGGGTGCAGGCCCTGGGACTGGTCGTCGAACAGGCCGGCGACGACGGTGTGCAGCTGCGGCTGCCGCAGCAGGCGCAACTGGCACGCGAGGGCGGCATGGTGTGCGGGCAGGCCATGATGGCGGCGGCCGACACCGCCATGGTGCTGGCGCTGATGCAGCACTGGGGAAACTTCAAGCCCTGCACCACGGTGCAGATGAACACCAGTTTCCTCAAGCCGTTGGTCGGGCAGGACGGCATCGTGCACGCGCACCTGATCCGGGTCGGCAAGTCGCTGGCGTTCGGCGAGATCGACATCCGCGGTGCGAACGACCTGCGCAGCGTGTGCCGGGCCACGACCACGTATGCACTGTTGTAATTGCGTGACACCGGGCGCGTGGCCGGCGTTCGTGCGCGGGAGCCTGTCGTGATGCGCGCGGTGTTGCGCCTGTTGTTGTTGCTGCTGCTGGCGACGCCGCTGTTGTTGCTCGCCGTGCTGGTGCTCGCCATCGACGACACGCCGTCGGTGACCCGGCAGGCCGCGCTGACACCGGCCCATGTCGACCGGGCGCGCTGGTTGCTGGCGCGCAACGATCCGCGGCGCATGCGCGCCGGTGTCTTGCGCACGATCGTGGTGTCCCAGGAGGATCTCGACCTGGCGGCGAACTACCTGGCGAATCGTTATCTGGGTGGTGCCAGCCAGATCGTGCTGCAGGACGGCAGGGCCACCGTGCACGCCAGCCTGGCCCTGCCGTCCAACCCGGTGGGCCGCTACATCAACGTGCAGGCGTCGTTGCGCGAGACCGCGACGCTGCCGCGTTTCGAGCAGCTGCGCCTGGGGCGGGTGCCGGTGCCGGCCTTGCTGGCCAATGGCCTGCTCGATTTCGCCATCGCGCGCATGCAGGCCAGCACGCAATACGACGCGGCGGCCGACGTGATCAAGCAGGTGCGCTCGCGCAACGGTTTCCTGAGCGTGAACTTCGAATGGAGCGATGCGGTGCCGGCGCAATTGAAGGCGGCGCTGGTCGGGCCGCAGGAGCAGGAGCGCTGGCGCGGCTACCAGCAGCGGCTGGCGCAATTGACGGGCGAGTCCGGGGCCTTGCGCATCCTG
>JBFIDI010000051.1:0-18505 GCA_041581405.1 Burkholderiaceae bacterium | reverse complement strand
CGGGCCGACCCGGTTGCAGCGCAACCGAGCGCAGCACGCCGTAGTAGATCGTCGGCATCGAATATTCCCAGAACCGTGCGACCTCGGTCTGCTCGGCGCTGCGCCGGGTGCTGGCGCGGGCGCCGAATTCCTTGACCTCGTTGTAGTCGCGGGCCCATTGCTCGCTCGCGAGCGCGGGTGGCGCCGCGGGACGGAACTGGGCCGCGCTGCTCATGAGCCAGGGCTTGCGCTGCGACCAGTGCGGCAGCGCCGGCATGGCCGTGGGTACGTAGCTGCCGGCGCTGGTATGCGGCCGGTAGCCGGCGGCGGGCGCCGCCGCCGCGGCCACGGCGGCGGTGTCGTCGGCGCGCTTGCGCAACACGGCCGCCGCGGCCTGTTCGCCGGCCGCGACGCCCGCGTCCCGTGCCGCGCCGGGCGGGATGGTGGCCAGCGCGGACTGGTAGGCCGCGGTGACCGGTGCCGACAGGTGCGTCGGCAACAACTGGCGCAGCGCCGCATGGTTGGCGGCAGCCACCGCCGCGTCGAGCGAGGCTGCGGTGCCGGCGGCGAGCACGGCGTCGTGCACGGCGGTCTGTACCAGGGCCAGCACCCGGATCGCCGGCGGCGTGCCGAGCCGGGCTTCGGCAACCCAGGCATGGGCCTTGAGGTTCCAGTCGGTGACGGCATCGGCATGGGCCGATGGCAACGTGGCGGCGCACAGCACCAGGCCGATGGCGGTACGCGCGCAGGGGAGGGAAAGCGGTTTCATGGTCGCTCCTGTTTCGGTGGATGGGGGTGTGCTCAGGCCTTGCTGATCACGACTTCGAGGTATTCGCCCGGGATCCGCAGCGTGTCGCGGCCGCCGGTGTTCATCGTCTCGAGCAGGTGGGTGATGTCGCGCGCCAGCGCCGGACGCCGCGTGTCGTCGAGTGCGTCGAAGGCCTTGCAGATCGGGCCGTAATATGTGCGGAACACCTGCAACCAGTGCGCGGCCGAGCGGTAGCGGAACTGGAAATGCCGGCGTTCGCAGCGGATCTGCGCCGCCTGGTTGCCGAACAACTCGACGATGTGCGGCTCCGTGCCCCACAAGGCGGGCGACTTGACGCCGGCCGGCGGCGGCACGTATTCGCCGATCAGCCGGAACAGGCGGCCGATGAATCCGTCGGGTGTCCAGTTCGCCAGCCCGATGCGTCCGCCGCTGCGCAATACGCGCAGCATCTCGCCGGCGTTGCGTGTGTGGTCGGGCGTGAACATCGCGCCGAAGGTCGACACCACGACGTCGAAGCTGCCGTCGGCGAACGGCAACGCCTCGGCGTCGGCCGGCTCGAACCGCACCGCAAGTCCTTCGGCGTGCGCGCGCGCGCGGCCCTTGTCGAGCAGCGCCGGCACGTTGTCGGTCGAGGTCACGTCGGCGAAGCGCCGGGCCGCGGCCAGCGTGGCGTTGCCGTTGCCGGCGGCGACGTCGAGCACGCGCTCGCCGGCCCGGATGTCGACGGCCTCGGCCAGTGTTTCGCCGACGATCTGCAGCGTGGTGCCGATGACGGCGTAGTCGCCGCTGGCCCAGGTGGCCTGCTGGCGTTGCTTGATGGCGGCGTAGTCGGGCGCCGCGGCGGGAAGGTCCAGGACCTGGTTCATGGGAAGCTCCAATCAGGAAAAAGCGGAAGACCGCAGGGACAACATGCACGGCGTGGCGTCGGGCCTGCGCCGGCATCGCGGCGGGATCGCGGCGACGCAATCGATTCTTCCGAGCCGGTCCGTGTTGCGCTTTCCTGGATGTCCGGCGGATTTGCCCGCGCGTCCGCATCGTGCGGCAACCGGCGGCTCGCGTCGTGCCGGCCGGGTGACCCGGCCGCGCCGGCGTGTGGGTGCCGGTGCCGTCAGTGCTGCGCGCGCCGCCACGCCGCCGGCGGTCGGCCCATGGCGCGCTTGAAGGCGCGCGCAAATGCCGCCTCCGAGTCGTAGCCCACGTCCTGCGCGATGCTGGCCACGGTGGCGCGGCTCTCGCGCAAGGCCTTGGCGCCGAGTTGCATGCGCCAGTTGGCCAGGTATTGCATCGGCGGCTGGCCGACCATGTCGACGAAATGCTCGTGCAGCGCCGAGCGCGACATGCCGACCTGCCGGCCCAGTTCGTCGACCGTCCAGTCGTGCGCCGGGCGCGCGTGCATCAGTCCGATGGCACGACCGACGTGGCGGTCGCGCAGCGCCGCCAGCCAGCCGGTGCCGCCACCGCCTTCGGGCAGCGACTCCAGGTAACGCCGCGCGGTGTCGACGAACACCATCTCGCTGACGCGCTCGAGCAGCGCGGCGCTGCCCGGCCGGCGCTGGCGCGACTCGCTGACCGCCTGGCCCAGCATCGGTGCGACCCAGGCGCCCACGCCGCTGGCGTTCTGGTGCAGCAGGCGCGGCAAGGCGTGGATCAAGGGGTTGAACGGCCGCAGGTCGCAACTGATGAAGCTGCAGATGAACACCGTGCTCGCCTGTTCGGCTGGCATCTCGGCGCCGGGCTCGCACACGCCGTCATGGAAGGCGAGCGCGACCGGTTTCGGGGCGTCGCGCGTCGTGATGCGCCATTCGCTGTCGTCGCCGTTGGCGCGCATGCCCGGCGCACTGGACAACACGTGGGCGTCGCCGCGCGGAAACATGACGATGTCGCCGGCCGCGACGCGCACCGGCGGCTCGCCGTCGACGGCGGCCCAGCCGCTGCCGCGGATGAGCATGTGGTAGGCCAGCATGTGCTCCACGCCCGGGTTCAGTGCCAGCGCCAGCTCGGCCGATGGCGGCGTCTCGGCGACCCATTCGTTGCGGCAACTGACGTAATAGAACACCTTGCCGCGCAGGTTCACGCTGCGCAGCACGTCCGACAAGGGGTCGTGTTCCATGGCGTCGCATGGTGCGGCAGCGCCGTGCGCGCGTCAAGCGCCCCGGCACCGCGATCCCGTGGTGGCGGAGTGGCGGGCAAATTTGCCGGAGGCGCGGGAAATCGCCGGCGCCGGCGGCGGCGAACAATGGCCCTGTCGTCGCAACCGCGACCCGTCGCCGGCACGCCTGCCGGATGCACAAGGAGCATTCCATGTCAGTGGCCGAACACGAGGCCGACTACGTCATCGTCGGCGCCGGTGCCTGCGGCATGGCGTTTGCCGATGCCCTGCTCGCCGAGAGCCCGGGCGCCAGCATCATCATCGTCGACCGCCGCCACAAGCCCGGCGGCCATTGGAACGACAGCTACCCGTTCGTGCGCCTGCACGGACCGTCGGCGAACTACGGCGTCAACTCGCGCCCGTTCGGCGACGCGTCGTGTGATGCCGTCGGGCTGAACCGGGGCTTGCAGCGGCTTGCCAGCGGCGCGGAGATCTGCGCCTACTTCGACGCCGTCATGCAGCAGCATCTGCTGCCCAGCGGCCGTGTGCGTTATCTGCCGATGTCGGAGCTCGAGCCGGGCGGCGTCGCGCGTTCGCTCGTCACTGGTCGGCGCATGCAGCTGCGCGCGCGGCGCAAGTGGGTCGATGCCACGGTGGCCGATACGCAGGTGCCGGCCACGCACGATCCGGCGTTCACGGTGGCCGGGGGCGTGGCCTGGACCACGCCGGACCGGCTGGTGCACTGGCGCGAACCGGTCGCGGGATATGTGATCGTCGGCGGCGGCAAGACGGCGATGGACACCGCGTTGTGGCTGCTCGAGCAGGGCGTGGCGCCGCAACGCCTGACCTGGGTGCGGCCGCGCGAATCCTGGTTGCTCAACCGCGCCAACCTGCAGGTGGGCAACGCTTTTTTCGCACCGACCTTCAGCGCGGCGGCCGCCGAGCTCGAGGCCGCGCAACAGGCCGCGTCGGTGCCGGAGCTGTTCGCGCGGCTGGAGGCGCAGCGGCTGCTGCAGCGCATGGACCGCGGTGTTGCGCCGACGATGTTCCGGTGCGCCATCGTCAGCGACGCCGAACTCGCGCAGCTGCGTCGCATCGGCAACGTGGTGCGGCTCGGGCACGTGCTGGCCGTCGAGCGCGGGCGCATCGTGCTCGCCCATGGCGAGGTGCCGATGGCACCCGGTCGGCTCTACATCCATTGCAGTTCCGCCGGGCTGCCGCGCGCGCCGGCGCAACCGGTGTTCCAGCGCGGGCGCATCGTGCTGCAATACGTGCGGCGCTGCGCGCCGTGTTTCAGCGCCGCGTTGATCGCGCGGCTGGAGGCGACGCTGGACGACGACGCGGCGAAGAACGCCTTGTGCCTGCCGGTGGCGCCGCCCAACGAGCCGCTGGACTGGTTGCGCATGCATGTGCGCACCGCGCGCAACCAGCAGGCCTGGTCCCGCGTGCCGGGCCTGCAGGACTGGTTGTGCCGCGCCCGGCTCGACGTGCAGTCCGGCATGTTCGCGCATGCGACGCAGCAGGACGATGCCGCCACGCAGGCCCTGCTGGCGCGTTACCGCCAGGCGCGACGCGCGGGGCTCGAGCGCATGGAGGAACTGCTGGCGCAGGCCGGCGGCTGACGCCGCCGCCATGGCGCCGCCCGGGTCATTCGACCTGGATGTTCTGCTTGCGGATGACGTCGGCCCAGCGCACGGTTTCCGATGCGATGGTTGCCGCCAGCTGCTGCGGGCCGCCGGTGCCCGGGTCCATGCCCATGGCGGCGAATTTTTCCCGGGTGTCGGCCCGGTCCAGCAAGGCGCGGGTCTGCGCCAGCAGGCTGTCGACGATGGGCTTGGGCGTGCCGGCCGGCGTCATCAGCGCATACCAGGAGACCGCCTCGAATCCGGGCAGGCCTTGTTCGGCGATGGTCGGCACGTCGGGCAGCGCGGGCGAACGCCGCGCGCTGGCAATGCCGATGGCGCGCAGCTTGCCGGCCTTGACATGTTGCAGCACGGTCGGCATCTGGCCAAACATCATCGTCACCTGGCCGCCGAGCAGGTCGTTGACGGCCGGCGCGACACCCTTGTAGGCCACGTGCAGCAGGCGCAGGTCGGACGACAAGGCCATCAGTTCGCCGGCCAGGTGGGCCTGGCTGCCCGGGCCGGGGGACGCGAAACTCAGCTCGCCGGGCCTGGACTTGGCCAGGTCGATCAGGTCCTTGAGCGACTTGACCGGCGACGATGCGTTGACGACCAGCAGGTTCTCGACCGTCGCCAGCATGGCCACGGGCTGCAGCTCGGACGCCTTGTACGGAAGCTTGGCAAACAGCGTGGGATTGACCGACACATTGCCTGCCGGAACGATACCCAGCGTATGGCCATCGGGCGCAGCCTTGGCCACCGCGTCGACGCCGATGTTGCCGGCGGCGCCGGCCTTGTTCGCGACGACGAAGGGCTGGCCCATCTTCGCGGTGAGTTCCTGCGCCAGCACGCGCCCGAGCACGTCGGTCGGACCGCCGGCCGGGAACGGCACGACGACCTGGACCGGACGCGCGGGGTAGGGCTGGGCCAGGGCGGCCAGGGGCGTGGCCAGGGCCAGCAACAACAGGGAGAGCAGACGTGTCATGGGTATTCCTCGGAAACAGGGCAGGGATGGAACCGGCGCGACGATCGGTCACGCCGCGCCACGTCCGGGTGCTGGCGGCACGCAGCTTTCGTGCCACCGGCATCGGGACGGGCTGTCGCCGCCGGGTCATTATGCGGCAACCTGTCTAGACAAGGCTGGTCAATCGAATACGCGCATGTGGCCATGGGGCCGCGCGCACGGCCGGGCGCCGCTTCGCGGGACCGCGTCAGCCGGCGCCGGCGCCGCCGTCCGTCGGTGCCAGCCAGGCCTGCGCCAGCTTGACCCAGTAGGTCGCGCCGGTCGACAACACCGCGTCGTTGAAGTCGTAACCCGCGTTGTGCACCATGCACCCGCCTTGCGAACCGGTGCCGTTGCCGATGTTGACGTAACACCCCGGCACCCGCTCCAGGAAAAACGCGAAGTCCTCGCTGGCGCTGACCGGTTCGGCGTCCGCCTTCAGGCCGTCGTCGCCGAGCCAGTCGCGGATCAGCTGCTGGCAGAACGCGGTCTCGCCCGGGTGGTTGTTCAGCACCGGGTAACGGCGGATGTAATCGACCTCGGCCGTGGCGCCGAAGACGGCGGCCTGGGTCTGCGCGATCTCGGTGATGCGTTTTTCCAGCAGGTCGCGCACGTCGGGGCGGAAGGCGCGCACCGTCAGGCGCAGTTCGGCCACGCCGGGGATGACGTTGGGCGCGTCGCCGGCGATGAAGGCGCCGACCGAGATGATGCCGGTGTGCAGCGGATTGACGTTGCGCGACACGATGGTCTGCAGCGCCATCACGATGGCGGACGCGGCCACCACGGCGTCCGCGGCGTGGTGCGGCATCGCGCCATGGCCTCCGGTGCCGCGCACGTGGATGATGCAGGTGTCGCCGCTGGCCATGGCATAACCCGGCACGGCGGCGAACTGGCCGGCGGCCAGGCCGGGCATGTTGTGCATGCCGAACATCGCATCGCAGGGGAACAGGTCCAGGAAGCCGTCTTCGAGCATCTTGCGCGCACCGGCCAGGCCCTCCTCGGCCGGCTGGAACACCAGGTGCAGGATGCCGTCGAGGTGGCGCGTGGCCGCCAGGTGGCGCGCGGCCGACAGCAGCATCGCGGTGTGGCCGTCGTGGCCGCAGGCGTGCATCTTGCCGAACACCTTGCTGGCCCAGGGCTTGCCGCTGGTCTCTTCGATCGGCAATGCGTCCATGTCGGCGCGCAACCCGATGCGCCGCGTCGAGCTGCCGGCGCGTAAGGTGCCGACCACGCCGCGGTGCACCTCGTAACCCCAGCGCTGCAGCCGCTCGGCCACCAGGTCGGCGGTGGCGAACTCCTCGTACGCCAGCTCCGGGTTGGCATGGATCTGGCGGCGGATCGCCACCATCTCGTCTTCGTGGGCGCGGATCTCGTCCAGTGCGGGCAGGGCCAGGGGTGCGTTCATGGGGTCAATCTCCTCGAAAAGGCGATTCTGCCCCATGGGGGCGTGGTCGTGGCGGCCGAATGCCGGGTCAGCGTTGCGGTGTCGTTGCCGGCAGCCGGTAGTCGCGCAACAGCTCTCGCACCCGGGTCTTGAGCACCTTGCCGGTGGCCCCCATCGGAACGTCGTCGACAAACACCACATCGTCGGGAATCTGCCAGCGGGCGGCTTTTCCCTGATAGAAGGCCAGCAGTTCCTCGCGTTCGAGCGTGCTGCCCGACCGTCGGGCGACGACGAGGATGGGCCGCTCGTCCCATTTGGGATGCCGGATGCCGATACATGCGGCCATCGCGACGTCAGGATGCGCCATCGCGATGTTCTCGAGGTCGATGGAGCTGATCCACTCTCCGCCGGACTTGATCAGGTCCTTGCTGCGGTCGGTGATCTGCATGTAGCCGTCCGGGTCGATGGTGGCGATGTCGCCGGTCGGAAACCAGTCGTTGCCTTCCGGGTCTTTCACCAAAGGCGCGGGACCCGGGTGTTCGAAATAGTCGCGGATGATCCACGGGCCGCGCACCATGAGTTCCCCCGCGGCCACGCCGTCCCAGGGCAGGTCCCGTCCCTCGTCGTCGGCGATGCGCAGGTCCACGCCGAATACGGCGCGCCCCTGCTTGCACAGCACCTGCGCCTGGGCGTCCGCATCCAGATGCCTGTGTTTGGCCTTGAGCGTGCACGCCGTTCCCAGCGGGCTCATCTCGGTCATGCCCCATGCCTGGATCACCTCCACGCCATAGTGGTCCCGGAAGCTGCGCAACATGGCGGGCGGACACGCCGAGCCGCCGATGGCGGTTCGGTTCAAGGTGGAAAAACGCTGGCCCGAGGACTGCAGATGCGACAGCAGCATCTGCCAGACGGTCGGCACCCCCGCCGCGACCGTGACGCCCTCCTGTTCCATCAACGCATGAATCGACGGGCCGTCGAGCGCAGGGCCGGGCAACACCAGCTTGCAGCCCACCATGGCGGCGGCGTAGGGCAGGCCCCAGGCATTGACGTGAAACAGCGGAACCACCGGCAGCAGGGCATCGCGGGCCGACAGGCCCAGCGAGTCGGGAAACACCATGGTCATGGCGTGCAGCACGGTGGAGCGGTGGCTGTAGAGCGCACCCTTGGGGTTGCCGGTCGTGCCACTGGTGTAACACATGCTGGAGGCGCTGTTCTCGTCGAGCGACGGCCATCGGTATGCACCGTCGTGTGCCGCGATCCAGGTTTCGTAGCGCTCCACACCCGCGGGAAACTCCGGCGTCTGCGCACCGTCGTCACCGCACAACGCCAGCCATGTGCGCACGCCGGGGCATTGGTCGCGAATGGCCAGCACCAGCGGCAGAAAGCTGACATCGAAAGCGACGATGCGGTCCTGCGCGTGTTGCACGATCCAGGCGATCTGGTCCGGGTGCAGGCGCGGGTTGATGGTGTGCAGCACCCGACCCGATCCGGACACGCCGAAATACAACTCCAGATGCCGGTACCCGTTCCATGCCAGCGTGCCGATCCGTTCGCCGCGGTCCAGGTTTTCGCCATCGAGTGCCTGCGCGACCTGGCGTGCCCGCCGCGCACTGTCGGCCCAGGTGTAGCGATGAACATCGCCTTCGACGCGCCGCGACACGATTTCGGTGGCGCCGTGGTGCAAGGCCGCGAATTCGATCAGGGCCGAGATCGCCAGTGGCCGTTCCTGCATCAAGGCCAGCATCACTTCTCCCCGCCGACGGCCGCAGGGCTCGAAGCCTGACCCGGTTGCAGCACGATGTTCGAGCTCAGGCCGCCGTCGACGATCAACTCCTGGGCATTGACGTAGGCCGATTCGCCCGACACCAGGAACAACACCGCATAGGCGATGTCCCAGGCCGTCGCCTGGCGGCCGAACGGGGTCAGTCGCTGGGCACGCGCGGGCCGCAGGCTGCTGGCATACCGCCCGAGCGGCGTGTCGACCAGGCCGGGACAGACGATGTTGGCGCGGACACCGTGCGCATGGCCGTCGAGCGCAACGGCGCGGCACAAGGCCGCCATCGCGCCCTTGGACACTTCGTAGGCCGGCAACCGGGCGCCCGGCGCACGCGAGGCCGTGGACGAAATGAACACGATGCTGCCGCCGGGCGACAACAGCGGCAGGGCGGCTTGCGCCGACAACATGGCAGCACGCACGTTGACCTGCATGACCCTGTCCCAGCTGTCGGCGGTTTCCTCCCGCAAGGTGCCGGTATTGCTGATTCCGACATTGAACACCAGGGCATCGAGCCCGCCCATGCGGCCATGGGCCGTCTGCACCATGGAGGCCACGTCGGCCGGTTGCGCCACGTCGGCCGTCACGGGGAAGGCACTGCCGCCTTCCCCCTGGATGCGTTCGACCGTCGCCCGTGCGGAGTCCGCGTCCTTGTCGGCACACGCCACGGCTGCGCCCTCGCGCGCCAGCAGCATGCTGATCGCACGGCCGTTGCCCATCAGGTCGGGTTCCTCGGCCAGGTTGCGTTGCCCGGCGCCGACGACCAGGACCCGCCGCTCCCGCAGGCGGGCGCTCGCCGGCGCCAGGCCCAGGGACTGGGCGGTCAATTGGCTCGAGGGGTGGGGTACGGGGGCGGAGCGGGTTCGGGTGGTGTCCATCTCGACTTTCATGGGTGCATGCGGGGGGGTGTAGGGCTTGGCATCAATGGGGACGGACAAAATGATCGGGATCCACTTCCAGGTTTTCCAGCAAGCGGGCCAGGCCCATGTACAGCCCGATCGTCATCAGCAGCTCGACCATGCAGCGGTGCGACAAGCGCGATGCCACGGCCTCGTAGGCCTCGTCGCTGGCCTTGACCTTGTGCACGGCCTCGTCGACGAAGCGCAATACCGCGGCTTCGAGTTCGCTGAATTGCGGCGACGCGGGCTGGTCGAGCGCGGCGTCGATCTTCTGCGCCGTCAAGCCGGCCGCCAGGGCCATGGGACGGTGGTGGTCGATCTCGTAGGTCGCGCCGCTCAGGTGTGCGACGCGCAACACGACCAGCTCGCGCAACGGCGCGGGCAGCTCCATGTCCTTGAGGACCCCCAGGCCGAACTGGACGAAACCCGGTGCCAGCGTGGGCGCGTGCGCCAGGATGCGATACAGGTTCGCGGGCGGGCGCGCCCGCAGCGTTTCGCCCAATGGGCCGGAGACCTCGGCGAGGTCCACGAATGGAATACGTGCCATGTCGGATCTCAGTCCGTCTGCTCGATGCCGGCGTTGGCGATCAGGCTGCGCCAGTTCGCAAAATCGCGCTTCGTCATGGCCGCGAATTCCTCGGGCGTGTTGTCGAAGGTCTCCACGCACAGCTCCGCCAGCCGGCTCTGGAATTCCGGGTTGGCCGTGGCCAGGCGCACGTCCATGGCAATCTTGCGCACGATGTCCGCGGGCGTTCCGGCGGGGGCGAAGAAGCCGGTCCAGCTCAGCGATTCGAAACCCTTGATGCCCAGTTCCGACAGGGTGGGCACCTCGGGCGTGAAGCGCGAGCGGCGCGTGCCGGTGCTGGCGAGCACGCGCAGATTGCCGCGTTGCACATGCTGGCGTGCATCCGAATAGTTGACGAACAGGCTCGATACCCGGCCCGCCAGCAGATCGATCATGCTGGGCGCCGTGCCCTTGTAGGGAACGTGCAGCAGACCGTTGCCGACCTGGCGCGACAGTTCCTGTCCGTACAGATGGGGCGTCGTCCCCTTGCCGGCGGAAGCGAAGGTGTAGGTGCCGGGTGCGGAGCGGGCCAGCTGCATGAATTCCTGCATCGTGTTGGCCGGCACGTCCTTGTGCACCACGAACCACACCGGGGCCTGGCCGGTCTGGGCGATCGGCGTAAAGCTGTTCAAGGGGTCGAATGGCAGCTTTTTGAACAGGTGCGGCATCTGCACCAGGGTGACCGCCGCAAACAGCAGGGTGTAGCCGTCGGCCGGTGCCTTGGCGACCATGTCGGTGCCGATGATGGAGCTGGCCCCCGGCTTGTTCTCCACCACCACGGCGGTGGACCAGCGCTCGGCGAGGCTTTGGCTCAGGTTGCGGGCGAGGTTGTCCACGGTCGCGCCGGCGGTATGCGGGACGACCACGCGCACCATGCGCGCCGGGTATTGCTGCGCCTGGCTGGCCAGTGGGGAGAGCAACACGGGGGCGGTCAGCACGGCCAGTGCCTGGCGGCGGGAGATTGGATTTTTCATTGTCTCTTTCGTTCAAGGTTGAGGGAGTCGATTCGGAGCGGACGCTGGCGCGCGCACGCCCTGTCGGTCGGTCTGCGCCGTGGATTCGCGCAATACCAGTTCGGTGGTCATCAGCACTTTCTTGGCGCGTTCCGGCCCGCTGTGGCTGATGCGGTCCGCCAGCAAGCCGGCCGCCAGCACACCGAGTTCGTCGGCATTCCAGCGCACGGTCGTCATCGCGGGTTCGCCGTATTTCGCCAGGTCGTTGTCGCCCAGGCAGATCACGGACACATCCGCTGGAATGGAGCGGCCGGAATACCGGATCGCGCGCAACACGCCGCCGAGCATGCGTGTGCCTAGGCACAAAATGGCGGTCGGTGGCTGGCTGCCTTCGAACAGCGAGAGGGTGGTCGAGAAGGCCGCGTCCACCGAGGACGTTTCGCGGCAGAACAACTCCTCGTCCGGACGCAGGCCGAACTCGGCGAAAGCATCGCGAAACCCTTGCTCGCGCCCCTGGCTGGAGCGCAGGGCCGCGCCACCGATCGTCACGAACGCCACGCGCCGGTGTCCCAGGCTCAGCAGGTGGCGCGTGGCGGTGTGCACGCCCTGCCGGTGGTCGATCAGCACACAGTCGGTGGCGTCGTCGATCCAGCGATCGAGCGTGACCACGGGCATGCCGGCGCGCCGCAACATGGCCATCGCGCGGCTGTCGGATTCCTGCAGCGGGGCGAACACCATGCCTTCGAGGCGTCGCTCCACGAACTGTGTCGCCACCTTGAGTTCGAGTTCCGCATCTCCTTGCGTGCTGGCAAGCACCAGCGTGTATCCGCGCTCGCGCAGCGTCGTCTCCAGCGTGCCCACGACCGCGGCATACAGCGGGCTGGCGATGTCGCTGACGAGGCAGCCGACCAAACCCGAGGCTCCCGATCGCATCCCCCGGGCCATCGCGTTGGGTTGGTAGCCGAGCACCGCAATGGCATCCTCGATGCGCCGATGGGCATCGGGCGAAACCGAGCCTTTGTTCAAATATCTGGAAACAGTTCCAACACCAACACCCGCTAATTTAGATACATCTTTAATGGTAATCATGCTATTTCGGTTGCCATTGTGGAAACGATACCAGTCTAGGATCGCAAGGCACGGAGCGCCATAGGGTTTACCCGGGTACGGGTCGCAACCGCGACATGCGGGTGGTGTTGGTCCGTGCGGCGATACGGCAAGCGCCGAGGCGTCGCTGGCCGGGAACACCGACGTGGCGGCGTTGACGGTCACGCCCTTGGCGGCGAGCCAACCCGCCCTGCCGCGCGTCAAGCCGTGGAGGCCGGCCCTGGCCTTGCGCGACCGGCGCAGAGTCCGCGTGTGCGTCGCCGCCGCGCCGTGCGCAGGGCGTCTCTCCTACACGCGGACGGCGTCTTCGGCACCTGCTCGAAGCGCCATCCGGCGATGTCGATCCGGGGGCGATCTACGTAGGCTAGGACCACCTGGCGGCGTCGACTCCGACGCCATCACATTCACCCCCACGAAGAAAGGTCCCAATCATGGCATTCGCCCGATGGAGTAGCGAGGCGCAGGGAAAGCCGCGCGATCGTGACCCGAGCTGCGACGGTATGGCTGCGCGGCCCGATCGGTCATCGACCGAAACCCTGCATGCGGCACGTGCGCGACCGGTCGTCGCCTGCCCCTGTTGCGGACAGCCGACCATCCGCATCTGGCGACGACCCTCGGACCGGCTGCTGAGCGCCTTCGTGCCGGTCAGCCGTCACCGCTGCGAGTCCCATGTCTGCCGCTGGGAAGGCAACGTCCGGTCCGGCCACGGCAACCGCGCCGGCGCTGCGGGCCGCGACCGGACGGACGAAGACCCTGCGGCGCCCCGGGTGCCCGCCTGGTTCATCGTGCACATGGTGCTCGTGGCAGTCGGCATCGTGTTCGTGTTCGGCGCGGCACACCTCGACTGGAACCGTACGCATTCGGAAGAAGCCACGAGCAGTTTCATCGATTGGGCCGACCGTACCGTGCTCAACCAGCTGCCGATGCTGGAACGCGATCCCGGAACGCCCGAGACCGGCATCGCGTTCAAACCCTGAACAAGACCGCCAGCGGCAGCAGCGCAGACGAGCACGAAAAACCCCGCCGGTTGCAAGCCGGCGGGTTTTTTTCTGGTGCAGGCAGCCGCCCCGATCGGGCCCGGGACGATGGTGTCGTCAATAACGAACCGCGGTTCCGTTCTGCACCATGACCCGGTCTCCCACCCGCAGGTCCGGGACCGGCTCCTGCGTCACGGACACGTTGCCACCGTTGTACAGGCGCACCTGGATGCGGATCAGGTCGTCGGGCCGCTGGTTGCGTTTCTGGATCTCGTTTCCGGCATAGGCGCCGCCGGCGGCGCCCAGCACCGTCGCCGCGGTCTTGCCGCTGCCACCGCCGACCTGGTTGCCCAGCACGCCGCCGATCACGGCACCCGCGATGGCGCCTGCGCCAACGCCACTCCTGGCCTCCCCTTGTACCCGTTCGATGGACTGGACGACACCGTACTGGGCATTGACGTTGCTGCCGCTGGTGGTCGGATACGAGGTCGACGGATAACTGGAGGTCGAGGCCGTCGAATTCGGCTGCGTGCTGCAGGCGCCGAGGACCAGCGCGGTGGCGGCGACGATGGCGACGGATACGGAACGGGTTCTGGTCATCATGGTGGTTCTCCCTTGTCGAGGGCCCGGTCGGGCCTGATGTCGAATTGGCACCCTCGATTCTGGGGACCGGGCCTGGACCTGACCATGGGGCGTGACGCCGACTGCGTGTCGGACAGTGGCGTTGCAGGGCTGGCGCCGCGTCCGACAACCACGAACCGGGCCGCGGGCGTATCGCCATCGTCCCGAAGACGGCGGTGGGCGCGCATGTCAAACGCGCCCCCGGCGATCGGCTCAGATCGCGATCGTCATGCCGCCGTCGGCCACCAGTGTCTGCCCGGTGATGAAGGCCGACGCCTCGCTGGCCAGGAATACCGCCGCGCCGGCGAGGTCCTGCGGCGTGCCCCAGCGTTTCATCGGGGTCCGGTTGCGGATCCACTCGTAGCGCTCCGGGTCGGCGCGGAAGGCGGTGTTGATGTCGGTGGCCATGTAACCCGGCGCGATGGCGTTGACGGTCACGCCCTTGGCGGCGAGTTCCACCGCCATGCCGCGGGTCAGCCCTTCGAGGCCGGCCTTGGCCGTGATGTAGGCGGTGTTGGTGCCGCGGCTGATGCGGGCATTGACCGACGAGATCATCACGATGCGGCCCCAGCCACGCGCCACCATGCCGGCCGCGGCCTTGCGCGACAGGCGGAAACACGCGTCCAGCGCCGAGTCCATCGAGGCGCGCCAGTCGTCGTCGCTGATGTCGAAGAAGTCGCGCGGCACGCCGGTCAGCGCGTTGTTGACCAGGATGTCGAGCTGGCCGTGCGTATCGGTGATCGCGTCGATGGCGGCGTCGGCATCGGCGCGCCGGCAGACGTCAAATGGCGCGATGCTGGCCTTGCCACCGGCGTCGGTGATCTCGCGTTGGCGCGCCTGCAGCGCGGCCGGGTTGCGGCCGTTGAGCACCACGTGGGCGCCCGCCTGCGCCAGGCCCAGCGCCATGCCGGCGCCCAGTCCGCGTGACGCGCCGGTGACCAGCGCGACACGGCCTTGCAATGAAAACGGGTGGGTCATGGGTCGTGTTCCTCCTGTCGATCTGTCTGTGGGGCCACCGGTCGCAGCTGGTGTCGGTCGTCGTTCAGCCGCCCATGAACAGGCCGCCGGTGACCAGCACCGCTTCCCCGGTGATGAAGCTGGCGGCGTCGCTGCACAGGAAGGCGATCAGGCTGGCGACCTCGTCGGGCCGGCCCAGGCGTGCCAGCGGCGTGTTGCGGATGATGTCGTCGGCGCCGGCATGGGCGAGCTTGCGCGCCACCATCGGCGAGTCGATGACACCGGGCGAGACCGCGTTGACGCGCAGGCGCGGGCCGAGTTCGCGCGCCAGCGTACGGGTCAGTGACACCAGCGCGCCCTTGGTCGCGCCGTAGTGCGCGTGCTCCACGCTGCCGCCGGTGTGGCCGGACATCGACGACAACAACACGATGGCGCCACCGTCGGCGAGATGGTCGATGGCGCTGCGCACCAGGTGGAACACGCCGCTGAGATTGACCGCGATCGTGTGGTCCCATTGCGCGGCCGACATGCCGTCCACGCGCTGGTCCTCGTAGACGGCGGCGGCGGGCACCAGGTAGTCGAGCCGGCCGAAACGCGCGACGCAGGCCTGGACCAAGGCCTGGGCGTCGGCGGGTTCACCTGCGTCGTAGCCGATGGCCAGGGTGCGCGGGTCGTGCGTGTCGTCGATGGCGCGGGCCACCCCCGCCGCCGCGTCGGACCGGATGTCGGCCAGCACCACGCGGGCGCCGCTGCGCAGGAACAACTCGGCGGTGGCGCGGCCGATGCCGCTGGCCGCACCGGTGACCAGCGCCACGCGATCGCGGAAGTCGAAACGCGCCTGTGCCGGGGCGGGGCCTGCGCCGGGTCGTGGCGACGGCGTTCCCGGTTCGGGTTCGCCGGGAGCCGCTGCCGCCATGGATGCCGTCCTGCGCTGCGCGCCGTGGTTCAGCCGGCGAACAGCGGTGCGGCGTCGCTGCAGTAGTGCGCGACCTTGTCCCGGTCCAGTTCGACGCCCAGGCCGGGCAGGTCGGGAATGTTCAGGAAACCGTCGCCGTCCAGTGCGAACGGTTGTTGCAGGATGCCGTCCACATAAGGGCTGCCGCCGATGTATTCGACCAGGTCGGAGTCGGGGATGGCGCTGGCCAGCTGCAGGTCGGCGGCCAGGCCGAGCGCGGTGTTCCAGCCGTGGCCGATGTACTGGATGCCGAAGTCGTGCGCGGTCCAGGCGATGCGGCGTTGTTCGCTGATGCCGCCGACTTTGGTCACGTCGGGCTGCACGATGTCGAACGCGCCGCGCACCAGCCAGGGCAGGAAGGTCTGGCGCCGGGTCAGCACCTCGCCGCCGGCGATCTTCACCGGGCTGGCGCGGCGCAGCGTGCAGAAGTCGTCGATGGCATCGGGGCGCAGCGCCTCCTCGAACCAGCCCACGTCGTAGTCGGCCAGCATGTCGGCGGTGCGCAGCACCCACTTCAGGCCATGCGGCCAGTAGGCGTCGCTGGCACCGGCGTCGACCATCAGTTTCGCGTCCGGCCCGGCGGCGTCGCGCGCGGCCCGCACGATGGCGGCGTCGAGCTTGTGGTCCATCGCGCGGCCGAACGGTCCCCAGCCGATCTTGAACGCGGTGAATCCCAGCTGGCGGTAGGTCGTGATGACCTCGTGCATCTCCTTGGGGTGCTCCATCAGGAGCGAGCAATAGGGTTGCACCCGCCGGCGGTAGCTGCCGCCCAGCAGCCGGCCCACCGGCAGGCCGGTGGCCTTGCCCAGGATGTCCCACAGCGCGATGTCGATGCCGCTGATCGCATGCGTGAGGCTGCCGCCGCGGCCCATCCAGAAGCTGTTCTGGTGCAGCTTTTCGCTGACGCGTTCGGGCTCGAGTGCGTTTTCGCCGAGGAACAGCGGCTCGAGCACCTTGAGCGCGGCCTGCACCAGGCGCCCGTCGGTGAACACGCTGCCGTAGCCGGTGATGCCGGCGTCGGTGTGCACCGCGATCAGTGCATGGATGGAGTCTTCCGGCTTGATCTCGGCCGACCAGCCGCCCTTGGGGCTTTCGCCGGTCAGCGCGACGCTGGTGATGGCGCGGATCTTGACGGCCGGCAAACGCGCGGCGGGCAACAGGGGTGAAGCCATGGTGTGTCCTCAGGGTGTTGGTGCATGGCGCTGCGCCTCGGCGCGGCGTTCGGCGATGACTTTCTCCAGGTCGACCTTGTGGATCTCGACGTCGATGTGGTCGCTGATGGCGCGCGCCATGTCGGCGACCTTGCCGGAACGGAACACGCGGATCAGTTCCCAGTGTTCCTCGACGATGGCCTGCATCGGCTTGCCCAGCGCGGACAGGCCGAAGATGATGGTCATCTGGCGCGCCAGCATTTCCCACATGTCGCTGAGCACGGCGTTGCCGGCGTAGCTGCACAGGGTGCGGTGGAAGGTGGTGTCGGCCATCGCGAAACCGAAGACGTCGTTGCGACCCGCCATCGCCTCCATCTCGTGCACGATGCCTTCGAGTTCGAGCAGGTGCGGGCCGTCGTTGAGCTTGAGCCGGATCGCACGCGTGGCCGCCGTGGTCTCGAGTGCGACGCGGACCTCGATCAGCTGGTCGATGCGTTCGTGCGTCACCGGCGTCAGCCGGATGCCCTTGTAGGGCTCGTTGATGACGATGCCCTGGCTCTCGAGCACCCGCAGGGCTTCGCGCACCGGCACCCGGCTGACGCCGAGTTGCTCGGCCAGGTCGGCCTCGATGATGCGGTCGCCGGGCAGGATCAGGCCTTCCGAGGCGCCGGCCACCAGGGCGTCGATGACCTGGTGCACCAGGGTGCGGGGTTGCAGCTTGATGAAGGCCTGGGGCGAGGCGGGTACGGCCGGGTTCACCAGGTGCAGTGCTTTCATGCGGTTCGTCGCCATGTGTTGATTGTATACAGTTATAAATTATGCTATTCTGAATTTAAGCACCCGCCGACACGACACCATGTCCATTGCCAAGCGCCCGCAAACACCCGATCCACGGCCTGTTGCTGACGCGCGGCCGGGCCCGGTGGCTTGCGGCACCGATTCTGACCGTTGCGCCGGGCGCGCCGGCGCCCCGCCGGCGACGCGGTCGCAGGCACCGGAAAACGGGTACGGATCGTTGTCGCGCCCGTGGCGGCGCATGGTTGGCGTCCGGTCCGGGGCGGGGGCAACGCGGCGATCGAGTGGCAGTGGTCATGCGGGACGAAGCCGGCCCGGCATGACCCAGGCGTTCTTCAGGCGATCCAGCACGATGGACGTATCACGGCAACCCTACCCGCAACGCGGGTCCAACCCAAGGAGAAGCGTTCCATGAAACTGACATTCCTGCATCTGGCCCTGGCCACGGCACTGGCGATCGGATCCGCGGCGCCGGCGCTGGCGCAGAAAAAGGGCGGCGACGTCGTGATCGCCCAGACCCAGGCGCCGCCATCGCTCGATCCGCATGCGACCTCGGCCCAGGCCGCGCGCAACGTCAACCTGCATGTGTTCGAGACGCTGTACGCACGCGACGAGAACGCCCGCCCCGTGCCCGACCTGGCCACCGGCGTGACCGTCTCGCCCGACGGGCTGACCTATGTGTTCACCTTGCGCGACGGCGTCAAGTTCCACAACGGCAAGACGATGGGGCCGGCCGACGTGGTGGCGTCGATCGAGCGTTACCGCAAGGGCGGGGCCTCGGCCAGCCTGATCGGCGCCATCGACAGCGTCAGCGCCACCGGCGCGAACCAGGTCACGATGAAGCTCAAGTCGGTGCAGTCGACCTTCCTGGGCAACCTGTCGAGCCCGCGCGCGCCGATCGCCAT
>JBFIDI010000050.1:0-18694 GCA_041581405.1 Burkholderiaceae bacterium | reverse complement strand
TGCGCGAGCCGATGCGGCAAGCGATGCAGGGTGCGCAGCGGCACGCGCTGGCGTCGGTCGTGTTCGATTCGCCCGTGGCCAACCCGGGCAAGATCATCGGCGCGCCGATCAACTACCAGGAGCACATCGACGAGTCCAAGGCCGATGCCGGCATCGCACACGGTCGCAAGATCACATCGATCGGAGACTGGGGCCTGTTCCTGAAGGCGGGCTCATCCTTGATCGGATGCGGCCAGGAGATCGTGTTGCGCTTCGACGACCGGCGCAACGACCACGAGGTGGAGCTCGGCGTGGTCATCGGCTCGGAATGCCGCCAGGTCGCGCGCGCCGACGCCATGGCCCATATCGCCGGTTATGCCGTGGCGCTGGACATGACGGTGCGTGGCACCGAGTTCCAGAGTTTCCGCAAGTCGATCGACACCTACGCCGTGCTCGGTCCGTGGCTGGTGACGGCAGACGAGATCGCCGACCCCGACCAGCTCGACCTGTGGCTCAGCGTCAACGACGAGATGCGCCAGCAATCCAATACCCGCCACCTCGTGTACGACGTGGCGCGCCTGATCGAATACGCGTCGTCGTTCTACACGCTGCAACCCGGCGACGTGATCATGACCGGCACGCCACAGGGTGTGGGGCCGGTGCTGCCGGGCGACCGGATCCGGGCCGGCGTGCAGGATGTGGGCGAATTCGACATCCGAGTGGCTTCGCATTACGCGGGTGCTGCCGGCGGGGCGTGACAGATTTTCATTGACGAAAGCACAAGACACATGGCGAATTTCTCGGTACTCGGCATCTGCGGCAGTTTGCGCCGGCAGTCATACAACCTCAGCGCATTGCAGGCCGCCGGTGAATTGATGCCCGAGAGCATGGCACTGGAGATCACCCGTATCGACGGCATTCCGCTGTTCAACCAGGACCTGGAAGCGCAGGAGCCGCCGGCGGCGGTGGCGCAGTTGGCGCAGCAGATCCGCGACGCAGACGCGCTGCTGATCGCCAGTCCGGAATACAACTTCTCGATCTCCGGCGTGCTGAAGAACACCATCGACTGGATGTCGCGGCAAAAGCCGCAGCCCTTCAAGGACAAGCCGGTCACACTGATGTCGGCCACGCTGGGTCCGGTCGGCGGTGCGCGCCATCAATACGAGGTGCGCAAGATCCTGGGCTGCCTGGAGGCATTGGTCATGCCCAGGCCCGAGGTGTTCATCAATCTGTGCCAGCCCAAGTTCGACGCTGACGGGCGGCTCGTCGACGCGGCGGCGCGCAAGGCGGTGGCAGACCAGATGGCGGCGTTCGGTACCTGGACGGGCCGGATGCTGGGACGATGAGGTGGGTAGCGGTTCTAACTACATGAAGGAGATAGACACATGAAGAAGCAAACAGTTTTGTCGATGGCGCGTTCCGTGCTGGCCGGTGCCATGGTACTGGCCGCGCCGGTGGCGATGGCGCAGGACACGATCAAGATCGGCATGATCACGGACCGGGTCGGCCCGGCCAAAGGGTATGCCGAGCCGGTCGCGGCGGGCGCGATCTACGCGGTGAAGGAGCTCAACGCCAAGGGTGGTGTGCTGGGCAAGCAGATCGAGTTGCTGGTCGAGGACGACCAGGGCAAGCCCGACGTGTCGGCCACCGCGGCGCGCAAGCTGGTCGACTCCGGCGTGGCCTTCATCCTGTCGGTGTCGTTGACGCCGGCCACGCAACAGGCGCAATCGGTGACGCTCGAGACCAAGACGCCCCACATGACGCCGTCGAACAGCGGCGACACGTTGACGACGCAGATCAACAATCCGAATTTCTGGCAGACCGGACCCCTGGGCTCGACCCAGATCGCGACCTTGCTCTCGTACGCGCGCAACCAGAACTACAAGAAGGTGGCACTGCTCACCGACAATTCCGACCTGGGCCAGCTGACGAACCGCTTCTTCAAGAGTGCGCTGGAGAAGGCGAACATCGAGATCGTCAGTGAAGAGGTCGTGCCGCGCGGCTCGACGACCGCCGATCCGCAGATCCAGAAAGTGCGCGCGGCCAAGCCCGACGCCATTTTCCTGGCCGGCGTGCTGACGCCGGAAAACGCACTGATCCTGCGCTCGTACCGCCAGCTCGGTCTGAAGATGCCTTTGCTGGGCAACTACAACTTCTCGATCCCGGTCTATGGCGCCGTGGCCAAGGGCCTGCTCGACGGCCTGGCCTTTGTCGATGCCTTCGACCCGGCCAAGCCGCAGACGCGCCAGTTCATCGAGAACTACAAGAAGGACAACAACGGAACCGCTCCGTACAACCTCAATGGGTATGGCTACGACGGCGTGATGCTGGTGGTCGACGCCATCAAGCGTGCCGGCAGCACCGACAAGGAAAAAGTGCGTGCGGCCATGCAGGCGACCCAGGGTTTCCAGGGCGTGATGGGCGGCGTGGGTTCCTCGTACGGGTTCGCCGATGGCAAGCGCATCGGCTTCGATCCGAACGGCATGGTGGTGCGCGTCTATGAAGGCGACGCCCAGGGCAAGGTTGTCCACGTCGGCGCCAAATGAGCGTTTCGACCTTTGCCGCCTCGCGTCCGGCCTCTTGCGGGGCTGACACAAGCGCGAGGCGGGTCGGCGGCATCGTATGAGTGACTTCGTCGAACTGATGGTGGGGGCGACGGCCAGTGGCTGCATCTATGCGCTGGTGGCCTTGTCCTATCTGTTGATCACCCGGCCCACCGGTGTCATCAATTTTGCCGTGGGCGAATGGGCCATGCTGGCCGCTTTCGGCGGCTTCCTGGCCTTGTCGCGCTTCGAGCTGCCGTACCCGGTCGGCATGGTTCTCGTGCTGGCGCTCATGGCTGCCGTGGGCTGGCTCACGGAACGCATCGCGGTGCGCCCGCTGGTGGAAAAGGGCGCACCGCCATTGGCGCCCATCCTGGCCCTGCTCGGCATGCTGGTGGTGTTCCGCGAGATCGTCTCGGTGACCATGGGGCCGGATCCGCAACCCGTGCCTCCGATGTTCGGATACGGGCGGCTGGAGTTCGGGCTGGTCGCCGGCTCCTACCAGAGCTTTTTCATCATTGCCGTGACTGCTGCCGTATTCGGCGCCGTCTGGTATTTTTTCGAACGCACGCTGGCGGGACGCTCCTTCGAGGCGGTTGCCATCGACAGGCGCGCTGCTGCATTGATGGGTATCAACCTGCGCCGCGTCACGGCCCTGGCGTTCGCCGGCAGTGCGGGCGTCGCGGCGCTGGCCGGGCTGCTGGTGTCGCCGAACGTATCGGCCCACTACCTGATGGGTCTGTCGCTGGCCATCCAGGGTTTCACCGCGCTGGTGATCGGCGGTGTCGGTCGGGTTGAAGGTGCCTTGCTCGGCGGCCTGATCCTGGCCATCGCCGAACAGGTGACGGTGCGTTATGCCCCGATACCACCGGGACTGGCACAAGGGGTGCCGCTGGTGCTGCTGATCGTGTTCCTGCTGCTGCGCCCGACCGGGCTGCTGCGTGCTCGGGAGGCCCGCGCATGAAGTCGATTGCCGGATTCCTGCTCGCGGCCATCGTGTTGTCGGCGGTCGCCTTCATGCTGGGCTCCTACCAGACCGACGTGTACCGCAAGCTGCTGCTGTGGATCACGCTGGCACTGGGTTACAACTTCCTGTTCGGCATCGCCGGGCAGGTGGCGTTCTCGCATTTCACCTTCTACGGCATCGGCGCCTATGCGATGGTGATCCTGCTGTTCCAGGTCGGATTGCCGTTGCCGCTGGCCATCGTGGCCGGCATCGTCGTGTGCGTGGTGCTGGCACTGGTGGTCGCGATTCCCGCGACCCGGCTCGAGGGCTTCTACCTGGCGCTGGCGACGCTGGCGTTTGCGCAACTGTTCATCGTCGTGCTCAACGAGGGAGGGGCGGTGACCGGCGGACCCGGCGGGCTGGCCAACTACCGTTTGCCGGACATCCTGGGAGTGCAGGTGACCGGACCCTGGTACACGGTCGTGATCGTGGTCCTGATGCTCGGTACGCTGGCGGTGCTCTGGCGGTTGGACCGTTCCTGGTTTGGCCGTGCCTGCCGTGCCGTGCGCGACGACCCGCAGGCCGCCCAGGCCATGGGCATCAACGTCACGACCACGCGTATCGTGGCCTATGCGGCAACCAGCGCGCTGGCCGGGCTCGCCGGCATGGTGTATGCGTTCGTCGACAACACGGTCAATCCGCCCATCTTCGGTCTGGAGAACGCGTTCCTGCTGCTGTTCATGGTCATCGTCGGTGGCAGCGGCCGCCCGGCGGGCGCCATCATCGGCGCCACGGTGCTCTACCTGCTGCCGTTTTTCCTGTCGCCGCTGATCGGCCACCACCATGCCCTGGTGTTTGGCCTGGTCATGGTGGGTGTGGTGTTGTTCCAGCCCAAGGGCCTGATCGGCATCTGGGACAACTGGCTGGCACGCAGGAGGACGTCATGAACGCGCCGGAATCCGTCGTGGGCCGGCGCGGCGCAGGCGGCGCCGCGGCGCGTACCCAACAACTACTGGTGGTCAAGGGTTTGTCCAAGCAGTTCGGCGGCCTGCAGGCCGTGGCCGATCTGGACCTGGATGTGCGTGACGGCGAGATCCTCGGCGTCATCGGGCCCAACGGCGCGGGCAAGAGCACGACCTTCAACATGATCGCCGGCGCGCTGGAGCCCAGTGGCGGCTCGCTGGTGTTCGACGGCAAGGATGTGACCGGGCTGCCGGCCCATGCGATGGCCGAACGCGGCATCATGCGCACCTTCCAGCACAACAAGCCGTTCTCCAGCATGACGGTGCGCGAGAACGTCATGGTCGGCATGCACCGGCGTCTGAAGGGCTCGTTGTGGCGGGTGTTGCTGGCCGGTGCCGGCGTGGTGCGCGCCGAGCGCGAGGCCGCCCGCAGGGCCGACGAACTGGTGGCTTTTGTCGGGCTCGGGGAATGGCGTGATGCCGAGGTGGACAACCTGTCGTTCGGTCAGGGCCGGTTGCTCGAGATCGCCCGTGCGCTGGCGTCCGAACCCCGGCTGATTCTGTTCGACGAGCCGGCCGCCGGGCTGACGCCGGCCGAATGCGAGCGCCTGTCGGAGATCATCCGCCAGATCGCGGGCCAGGGTATTGCGGTGTTGCTGATCGAACACGACATGCGTTTCCTGATGGGGCTGGCCGATCGCATGGTGGTGCTCAATTTCGGACGCAAGATCGCACAGGGTACGCCGGCCGAGATCCGCGCCGACCCGGCCGTGGTCGAGGCCTATCTGGGTGACCTGGAGACGATGACCGATGCTTGAATTACATGATCTCGTTGCGGGTTACGGCCACGGCCCGGTGGTGCAAGGTGTCGACCTGCGGGTGGAGCGGGGCGAGACGGTGGCCTTGCTGGGGCCCAACGGCGCTGGCAAGTCGACCTTGTTGTCGGCGCTGTCCGGCACGGTGCCGCAGCGCAGCGGCAGTATCCGGATCGATGGCGATGAACTGATCGCCATGCCCAGCCATGACATCGTGGCCCGCGGCGTGGTGCAGGTGCCCGAGGGACGGCGCATGTTTGCGCCGCTGTCGGTGCGCGACAACCTGCGGCTGGGCACGGTGGGGCTGGCGGGCCGTTCCGCGCGCTCCGAGCGTGAACGGTTCGACTTTGTCTACGCGCTGTTTCCCCGGCTGGCGGAACGGCGCACGCAGCTGGCAGGAACCTTGTCCGGTGGTGAACAGCAGATGGTCGCCATCGGTCGGGCACTGATGTCCAAGCCGAACGTGCTGCTGCTCGACGAGCCCTTTCTGGGCCTGGCGCCGCTGGTCGTCGAAGAGATCCGTCACGCGCTCGACGCGCTGCGCGGCTCGGGCCTGACCATGGTGCTGGTGGAACAAAAGCTCGACATCGCGCTGCCATTCACGAGCCGCGCCTATGTGTTGGTCAAGGGACGGGTTGCGTTGGCCGAGGACAGTGCACGACTGGCGACACGCCCGCACCTGGCCCAGCTGTATTTCGATCTGGCAAAGGAGTCCGACACATGACGAGCGCCATGCCGCCGCATGCCGCGCCTGTGCCGACGCGGGGTGTGCACCACCTCGCGCTCAACACCGACGACATGCAGATGACGATCGACTTCTACAGCGGCGTGCTGGGCATGCCACTGATCCATGCACTCAAGGTGCCGCCGGGGCTGGGGACCGGACCGGGCAACCGGGGCAACCCGCCGTTCGAGAACCTGCGCCACTACTTCTTCGATGCCGGTGGTGATTGCCTGCTGGCGTTTTTCGAGATTCCCAAGGGAGCCAAGGACAAGGCCGATCGTGATGCCGTCGCGGCCATGCAGCATTGCTCGTTTGCCGTCACCGAAGAGCGTTTCCACCAGCTGTGTGATCGCCTGCGCGAAGCCGGCATTGCGCTGATAGGGCCGATTCCGGTCGGCGCGCGTACCTGGTCGGTCTACTTTTTCGACCCCAATGGCATCCGGCTCGAACTGTCGTACCAGGAGGGCGATGGCGAGGCCATCGGCGTGGTCGCACGCTGGACCCAGACCCGAGAACAAGCCCTGGCCGAGTTGCGCACCCTGTCGGACGATGCGCGCTGGCTCGACCAGATCACCCGGCACCTGCCCGCCTGAACCGGTGGCAGGCATTGCAATGAAGGAGAACACCGTGTCCCAATCCGTTCCTGTGCATGGTCTGCACCATGTGGCCTACCGTTGCCGCGATGCCGAGGAGACCCGGCATTTTTATGAGGACCTGCTCGGCCTGCCGCTGGTGCACGTGGTGCGTGCCGACGCGGTCGAGAGTACCGGCGAGGCCTGTCCGTTCATCCACCTGTTCTTCGAGATGACCGACGGCAGCTGCGTCGCGTTCTTCGACCTGGGAGACAACACCGCCGCCGAGCCATCGCCCAACACGCCGCGCTGGGTCAACCACCTGGCCTTGCGCGTGGGCTCGCAGGCCGAGGTGGAGCAGGCGCGCCAGCGCCTGATCGAAGCCGGCGTCGACGTGATCGGGCCGGTCTCGCACGATGGTTTCGTGCATTCGATCTACTTCTTCGACCCGAACGGCATCCGGCTCGAGCTGACGCTGACCATGTCCGACGCGCAGGAACTGCAGGCCTTCAAGGACGAGGCCCACGCCGCCTGCGCCGCCTGGACGGCGGAGAAGAACCGCCGCCTGGCGGCGCACTGACACATCGCAACGATACCAACCGACAGGAGCCCCGCAGATGGCAGACACACCGATCCGATACGAAGTGCAACCGGACTGGGTGCACGTGCAATATGCCGAGACCGCCAAGTTCAAGGAGGTCTATGGTTTTGCCGGCAACCAGGGCATGGTCAACCTGGAGGGCATTCGCTACCGGCCCAAGGGTCGTCCGTCCGACACCTTGCTGATCTACATGCACCCCGCGTCGACCCTGCAGCTGTTGCCGATGCCGCGCGCGATGGCCGAACGCGGCGTGCACGTGTTGTGCGCCGGCAGCCGTTATGCGCGCAACGACACGGCGCTGATCATGGAAAACGTCGTGGTCGACCTGGGTGCCTACGTGCGCCATGCGCGCGAGGTCTGGGGCTACAAGACCATCGTCATCGGGGGCTGGTCCGGTGGTGGATCATTGTCCTTGTTCTACCAATCCCAGGCCGAAAAACCGTCCGTCACTCATACACCGGCCGGCGACCCCTGCAACATCATGCAGGCCAATCTGCTGCCGGCCGACGCCTTCATCTTCCAGGCCGCCCATGTGTCGCGCGCCGTGGTGCTGTCGGACTGGATCGATCCCAGCGTGCTCGACGAGAACGACCCGGACCGCCGCGATCCGGAGCTCGACCTGTACCACCCCGACAACAAGCCGCCGTATTCGGCCGAGTTCCTGCAGCGCTTTCGCGCAGCGCAGATGGCACGTATCCGCCGTCGCACGGCCTGGGTGCGCGAGGTGCTGGAGCGCCTGCGCAAGCAGGGCGGGCTGGAGATGGAGCGCGGCTTCGTGACCCACCGCACCATGGCCGAGCCGCGGTTCCTCGACGCCAGCATCGATCCCAACGATCGCCCCATCGGCACCTGCTTCATGGGCAACCCGGAGACGGTCAACACCGGCCCGGTGGGCTCGGCGCGGTTCTCGACGCTGCGCTCCTGGTTGTCGCAGTGGTCGCCGGACGACACCCACGCCCATGGCGAGAAATGCGCCGCGCAGATCACGGTGCCGATGCTGGCCATCGAGCACAGCGCCGACGACGCGGTGCCGCAGCCGCATACCCGGCGCATCTTCGAGGCCTGTGCCAGCGCCGACAAGACCATGGAATGCATCCAGGGCGCGACGCATTATTTCTCCGGGCAACCGGAGCTGCTCGACAAGGCCGCGCAGATGTGCATCGACTGGATGCGCCAGCGCCGCCTGCTCGATTGACGGCGACCCGGCTATCAGGCCGCGGGGCCGGTGCCGCGGCGCCTGGTCGTCGTCGGGTCGGTCTTTGCCCGCCGGGGCTTGCGGGTCCGGGGCTCCGGTTCCGGCAACTGGCCGATCTCGTCCTGCGCCAGGTTGGCGATCATGGTCAGCAGCACCTTGCGCGTCGTGGCCAGGTCCCGGGGTGACACGCCGGCCGTGCTGATCAGGTTGGTGTCTTCGGCCAGCGGGACGAGGTGCTGCTTGAGTTCGCGGCCGGCATCGGTCAGGAACACGTAGACGTTTTTCCTGTTGGTCGGCAACTGGCGCCGGATGACGTAGCCCAGTCGCTCCATCGCCTTCATCGCGGCGAACGTGGTCGGCTCCATCACGCCGGCGCGTTCGCTCAGTTCGCGCTGGGTCAGCCCGTCGTTCTCCCACAGGATGCGCAGGAAGGCCCAGTGGCCGAACGGCACGCCGTGCGGCGCCAGGCGGATCTGCAACGCACGCCGGAACGCACGCTCGGTGTCGCGGATCAGGTGGGCCAGCCGGTCGTTGGGTACGGCCTCGCGCCAATGGCGAAGAATGTCCTGGGTCTGGTGGTGTGGCATCGGCTCGGTTCGGGTGGGTGGGGTGCCTTCAGCGCCCGGGCAGGCCGGTCTGCAGTCGCAGGGTCTGGGGCGTGCGGCTGGCGGCAGAGGCCAATAATGCCAGACAGACCTCGGTCGTGGCCCGCGCCCAGGCGCCGCTGTGCAGCGCCGGCTTGTCGTGCACCAGCACGTCGACGAGTTCGTCGATGACCTCGCAGCGCGGCACCGCGGGCCGGGGCAGGGCTTCGAAGCGGCGCTGCGTGTCGGCGCTGATCTCGATGCCGGTCGGCGTCGGGCGCAGGTCCGCCTTCTCGCAGCTCACGATGACGGGCCCGAAATGCTGGTGCCGGTGCATGTGTCCGGGCTCCGGCGGCCGGTAGAGGTCGCCGCCGTAGTTGCGCCGGGCCTTGAGCGCGCTTTCCTGCCCGTGGCTGGCCAGGTCGACGAGCCGCTTGCGCGCAGCACCATAGTCCTGCTCGGTCTTGGCCTGTCCCAGTTCGCCGGTCTGCTCCATCCAGGTGTCGCTGTCGAAGTGGCCGTAGCCGCTGTAGCTCGCGCTGGCGATGACCCCGTCCTCGAAGTCCAGCAAGGCCTGGTAGGCGCCTTCGGTGGGGCGGGTCGGATCCCAGGCGCCGGTATGGGCGAACACGCTGCGCACCCGGCCGCCGCCGAGCAGGCGCAGGATGTCGATCTGGTGCGTGGCCTGGCTGTGGATGACGCCGCCGCCGGTCGCGGTGTCGAGTTCCTCGGGGCGCCGGGGCCGGTACAGGAAGTCGGTGAAGTTCAGCGCCGTCAGCATGCGCACGGCGCCGAAGGCTCCGCTGTCGATCAGCGCGCGGGCACGCAGGATGGGCGCGTTGAAGCTGTGGCTGTGCCCGACGATCATCGCCACGCCGGCGGCCTCGGTGGCTGCGACCATCGCATCGCACTGCGCCAGCGAGATCGCCATCGGTTTTTCCACCAGCACGTGCTTGCCGTGCGCCGCGGCGATCGCGACGTGTTCGGCGTGGAACTGGTGGGGGGTCGCGACATAGACCACCTGCACGGACGGATCGGCGCACAGGGCCTCGACGGTGGCGTGTGTCGGCGCGCCGAAGTCGTGTTCGAACCGGGCGCGCGCCGGCGCCAGCGGATCCGCGGCGGCAACCAGCCGGATGCGCGTGTCCTGCGTGAACGTGGGCAGCATCAGCGTGAAGGCCCGGCCCAGGCCGGCCACGCCGATGCGCAGGGGCGCGTGCGGCATCACAGGTCCAGCACCAGTTCGCCGCCGCAGCCGCGCGAGACGCAGACCATGATCTGCGAGGACTTCTCGTCGTCGAGCAGGACCATGTCGCGGTGCTCGACCTCGCCGGAGATCAGCCCGGTGCGGCACGACCCGCAGGTGCCGCTCTCGCAGGAGCTCGGCACATGGTGGCCGCCGGCGCGCAGCGCTTCCAGGATGCTCTGGTCGGCGGGCACCGGCACCGTGGTGCCGCTGCGCGCGAGCCGCACCGTGAACGGCACGTTGGCCGCGAACGCGCTGGCGTCGGCGCCGAAACTCTCGAAGTGGATGGCTTCGGTCGGCCAGTGGCCCGACATGTCGGCGACCGCGTCCATCAGGCCGCGCGGGCCGCAGCAATAGACCTGGGCCCGGCCGGGTGTCTCGAACTCCGGCCACAGGTCGATCGCCTGGTCCAGGTCGCCATGGTCGTGGTGCAGCTGGACCTGGCCGTCGAACTCGGTCCGCAGCAGGTCGCGGAACGCGGTGGAAGCTTCGTCGCGGGTGCAGTAGATGAGCCGGAACCGGGCGCGGCCGCTGCGGCGCAGGTCGCGCATCATCGACAGGATGGGCGTGATGCCGATGCCGCCGGCGATGAACAGGAACTCGTCGGCCCGCGGGTGCAGCGCGAAATTGTTGCGCGGCACGCTGACCGCGAGCCGGTCGCCGGCGTTCACGTCGTCGGCCATGCTGATCGAGCCGCCGCGTCCGTGGGCATCGCGCTTGACCGCGATCTGGTAGTGGTCGGTGTCGGCCGGGTCCGAACACAACGAGTAGTTGCGCCGCGCGCCGGCAGGTGTTTGCACCGTCAGGTGCGAGCCCGCGGTGAACGGCGGCAGCGCCTGACCTTGCGGATGGCGCAGCTCGAAGCACCAGATGTCGGTGGCGACCTGCGTCTTGGCTGCGACTGTCAGGTCCATGAAGGGCGGCTCGGGCGATCCGGGCGGCGGCGTGGTGGTGAGGTTCAAGCGGTGTCCCCTGGGTTGACGGCTGTCAAAAAACGCTTGACAAGCCGGTGTGTCGGAAATAATCTTAGCCATCTAAGCAAAAATGTGCAAGTTTGTTGATCCGGATCAGTTGCGAGGGGACACACCATGATGACGAGTGAAGAGAACGACCTGTTGTGCCGGGTCGAAGGCCAGGCGCCCATGGGGCAGCTGATGCGCCGGCACTGGACGCCGGTCTGCCTGATCGAGGAGGTGCCGGAGCCCGACGGCAAGCCGGTACGGGCCCGGTTGTTCGGCGAAGACCTGGTCGTGTTCCGCGACACCGAGGGCCGGGTCGGCGTGATGGACGAATATTGCCCGCACCGGCGCGCGTCGCTGGTGTTCGGGCGCAACGAGAACTGCGGCCTGCGCTGCCTGTACCACGGCTGGAAGATGGACGTGCAGGGCAACGTTCTGGAGATGGTGTCCGAACCCGCGGCCAGCGGCATGGCGCAGAAGGTCAAGCACAAGGCCTACCCGACCCACGAATGGGGCGGTTTCGTCTGGGCCTACATGGGGCCCGCCGACGCCGTGCCGGAGTTCCGGCCGCCGGCATGGGCGCCGCATGCCGACGTGCGGGTGACGATCGCCAAGGCCATCGTTCCCTGCAACTGGGCGCAGATCCTCGAAGGGGCGATCGATTCGGCGCACAGCTCCAGCCTGCATTCGTCCGACATGGTCCCGGCGCGCGTGGACAGCGCCAAGGCCACCGACTCGATGTGGTTGCGTCCGTCCACCGACAAGGCGCCGCGCATGCAGGTCGAACGCACGCCCTACGGTTTCCGGTATGCGGCGATCCGCCGGCCGATCAAGGATGCGGCGAAGACCGACTATGTCCGCTCGACGGTGTTCGTCGCGCCGGCGGCCGCGCTGATTCCGCCCAACAACCTGTACAACGTGGCCAACATCAACGTGCCGATGGACGACACGAACACGGCGTTCTATTTCATGGCCTGGGGCCACCCGGACCAGACCCCTGACACCGATACCTGGCGCAAGTTCCTGTGCCAGCAGGTCGGTGTCGACCTCGACGAGACCTACCGCCCGCTGCGCAACCGCGACAACATGTTCTGGCAGGACCGTGCGGCGATGAAGGCGGGCAACTTCACCGGCATCACCGGATTCCCGAACCAGGACATCGCGATGTGGGTCACGATGGGCACCATCGCCGACCGCACCCATGACCGCCTGGGAGCCAGCGACCTGGCCATCGTGGAGTTCCGCAAGCAGATGCTCGAGGCCGTGCGCGCGTTCCAGGCGGGCGCGCCGGCGATCGGCACCGGCGACGCGGCCATCCCGCTGTCGGTGTGTTCGTTCCAGGCCATCGTGCCGAAGACGACCGACTGGCGTTCGTTCGATGCCCGGCATGTCTGGGATGGCGCCGAGCCTGCGCTCGAGCCCTCGTATTCGACGCAAGCCGCCGACACCTGATCTCGCGTTGCCGGTTCGACGGGCCGGCCCTGCGTTTGCCCCGTCGCATTCTTCCAACCACCAGGAGACAAAGATGTCCGCTCGCCGTCGTACCCTTCTCGCGACCACCGTGTTCGCCGCCTGTCTGGCCTTGCCGATGTTCGCGCAGGCGCAGTCCGCGTATCCCAACCGCGCCATCAAGTTCGTCGTGCCGTATTCGGCGGGGGGCCTGCCGGACACGGTGGCGCGCATCTTCGCGCAGCGGCTGCAGGACCGGCTCGGCCAGTCCGTCGTCGTCGACAACAAGCCGGGCGCCAACGGTGTCGTGGCGGCCAGCGCGCTGGCGTCGTCGCCCGCCGATGGCTACACCTTCCTGGTCACCGACGGGTCGATGTTCTCGATCAATCCGGCCATCTACAAGAACCTGAGCTACGAATACAAGCGCGATTTCGTGCCGGTGTCGCTGGCCGCGCGTGCGCCCCTGTACCTGGCCGTGCATCCGAAGACCGGTGTCAACACGCTGCAGGAGTTCGTGGCCCTGGCCAAGGCCAAGCCCGGCGTCCTGAACTACGGCTCGTCGGGCATCGGCAGCTCGCACCACCTGACGATGGAGGCGATGAAGGCGTCGCTGGGCATCGACGTCACGCACGTGCCGTTCAAGGGTTCGAGCCAGTCGGTGCCGGCCTTGATCGGCGGGCAGGTGGACGTTGCGTTCTCGGCGCTTCCGTCCTTGTCGGGATTCGTCAAGGGTGGCAAGGTCAAGCTGCTGGCGACCAATGGCGCCAAACGCTCGGTACACGAGCCCGAGGTGCCGGCCATCGCCGAGATGGTTCCAGGCTTCGACTTCGCCGTCGTCGTCGGCGTGCTGGCCGCCACCGGGACGCCGCAGGCCGCGATCGACCGCATCGCCGCGGAAATGGAAGCGGTGGCGAAGATGCCTGACACGATTCAGGTGCTGGCCAATGCCGGCGTGGAAGCCGTCGGCGGCAAGCCGGCCGACTACGGCAAGGCGATTCTGGATGAGAACGAACGGCTGGCGAAGGCGATCAAGGCCGCCGGCATCAAGCAACAGGAATAACCACACATGTCCCGACTCAAACTCACTTTCGGCTGCTGGAACTACGATCGCACGCGCGCGTTGATGGACGGCAGCGTCGTGCCCGACGGCATCGACCTCAATTACCTCGACATGCCGGTGGAGGAGACCTTCTTCCGCATGTTGCGGCACCAGGAGTTCGATGTCGCCGAGTTGTCGCTGTCCTCGTATTCGGTGTCGGTGTCCAAGCCCGAACGTCCGTTCGTCGCAATACCGGTGTTTCCGTCGCGCTTCTTTCGCCACTCGTGCATCTACGTCAATGCCGACTCCGGTATCCGCACGGCGCGCGACCTGATCGGCAAGCGCGTCGGCAATCCCGAATACCAGATGACGGCGCCGGTGTGGATCCGCGGCATCCTGTCGGACCATTACGGCGTGCCGGTCGACAGCGTGACCTATTTCACCGGCGGTGAAGAAGAGCCGGGGCGTTCCGAGAAGGTGGCGCTGGACTTGCCGCCCAACATCAAGGTGCAGCCGATCGGGCCGACCCAGACCTTGTCGCAGATGCTGCGCGACGGCGAGATCGACGCCTTGTACACCGCCCGCATGCCGTCGAGTTTTCTCAATGGCGGGGGCAGGGTCAAGCGCCTGTTCGAGGACTACGAGCAGGTCGAGCGCGACTATTTCAAGGAGACCGGCCTGTTCCCGATCATGCACACCGTGGCCATGCGCCGCGACGTGTACGAGGCCAACCGCTGGATCGCGCAGTCGCTGATGAAGGCCTTCAACGAGGCGCAGCGTCGCGCATACGCCGACCTGTACGAGACTGCCGCGCTCAAGACCATGCTGCCGTGGCTGACCTCGCATGTCGAACAGGCCCGGCGCGAGATGGGCGACGACTACTGGCCCTACGGTTTCGAGAAGAACGAAGCGGTGTTGCGCACCTTCCTGCGCTACCACCACGAGCAGGGGCTGTCCAAGCGCCTGCTCGAGCCGCGCGAACTGTTCGCACCCGAGGCGCTGGAGGCGTTCAAGATCTGATGCGGGGCGCGGCGCCGGTCAGCCGGTGACCGTGAAACTGCCGATCGGTGTCGGCTGCCCGTTCACAAGGGCCTCGACCCGGTGCACGCCGGGGAAGTGCCGGCGTGTCGTCAGGTTGGCCAGCGAGATGTTCTTCTGCAGCCGCACGGCATCGCCGCTGGCCAACTGCAGCGACTTGAGCTTGAACACCTTGGCGCTGGTCCCGCCGCCGGCCTTGACGTAGTGCACCGCGAGGTCGACCAGCAGGTCCTGGCGCCGGCGCGCGGTGCTGTACAACACGAAGGCCAGCTGCACGGTCCCGCCCACCGGAACCGCGTCGGGACGGATGCAGACTTCGTCGACACGCACCTGCGCCCGCGCGCCGAAACCCAGCACATCCAGCGCCCGGGCATCGCCCTGCTTGACCGCCCAGCGCAAGGCATGGCGCACGATCCATTCGCGTTCGGGCGACGCCGCCGCCAGCCAGCGCCGCGCGGTCTCGACCAGCAGTTGCGGATGGTCCTTGCCGATGTCGTTGAGGTTGTTCGCCACCGAGCGGCGCACGTACGGCGACGGGTCGTCCTTGAGGTGTTCGAGCAGCCGCAGCACCGGCTGCGGATCGCGCTGGAACTGCGGCAGCCGCGGGGCCCAGGGCAGGCGCGGCCGCGTGCCTTCGGACACCAGGCGGCGCACGTGTTCGCTGCGGTCGGTGCTCCACAACTCCAGCCGTTCGAGCGTGCGTGCCGTGTCGTGTTGCAGGAACGACCGGATCGCGAACTCGGCGGTGAAACGCTGGGTGAGCGTGTGCAGGGCCCGCATCGACGCCTCGAAGTGCGGCAGCCCGTATGCGGAGATGAAGAACATGTGCGGCATGAACAGGAAGCCGCCCATGCCCGAGCCGACCACCCGGGTCACCGGTTGCGCCGCCGACGCGACCAGGATCGCGACGGCCTTCGGATAGTCCTGCGGCAGGTGCCGGTGCAGCGCCTCGGCGATGTGGCGCCCGCGGGGCATCAGTTCGAGTGCGTCGTAACCCTCGAGCGCATCGCGGACGAAGGCCCGGGACGGAAACGCCGGATGCACGGCTGACACCATGGCGGCGATGGTGCCGGGAACGTCGGTCCCGAAGTGGTTTTTCAGCGGTTCTGCCATGGCCTGCGAGGAGGGTGATGCATCGGATGCCGCCGGTGGCGGCCCCCTGCCGGCTCGAAGATACCGCAGTTCCCGTTGCCGGCGTCAGGCCCGGATCGCGGCCGGTGTCGCAATCCGGCAACGGTGCATGCCTGCGGCAGCCCCGGCGCCCGGCGCCCGGCAGCGTGCCACAGCGTCTTCCGATCGGGGCGGGTGCGGTGGTCCCATTGCCGGTATTGCACAATCGGGCCAGGCTCCGCTGGCCGGCCTCGACGTGCCAGCGTTCCTCCATTTCCAGCGACGGCCCGGGCGCATGCGCCAGGCCGCACCGACGTGAACCTGCATGCTGCCCAACTGCTTCTGATCGTGCTCGTGGCCGGCCTGGCCAGCCAGTGGCTGGCCTCGCGATTGCGCCTGCCGGCCATCGTCGTGCTGATCGCGGTCGGCCTGGTGCTCGGTCCGGCCACCGGCGTCACCGCGTTGACGATGCCGCAGCACGAACTGGGCGAGTTGATCGGCCTGGGCGTGGCCATCATCCTGTTCGAAGGCGGCATGGACCTCAAGCTGGCCGAGTTCAAGCGTGTCGGCCATGGCATCGGCCGGCTGACGCTGGTCGGTCCGCCGCTGGCCTGGTTGTTCGGCACCCTGGCCGCGCATTACATCGCCGGGCTGGACTGGCCGACCGCGAGCGTGCTCGGCGCCATCCTGGTCGTGACCGGGCCAACCGTGATCCTGCCGCTGATCCGCCAGGCCCGGCTGAACAAGGAGTCCGCATCGCTGCTCAAGTGGGAGGGCATCGTCAACGACCCGATCGGCGTGTTGATCGCGGTGTTGACCTTCCAGTACCTGACGATCGGCGGCGGCTGGCAGGCCACCGTCGCCGGCCTGGGCGCGGCGATTGCCGCGGCCGCGGTGCTCGGCGGCCTGGGCGGCTGGGCCATCGGCTGGTTGTACCGCCGCGGCGCGGCGCCCGAGCACCTCAAGTCGCCGATCCTGATGGTGCTGGTGCTGGTCGTGTACTGGGCCAGCAACCTGGTGCAGCACGAGGCCGGGCTGCTCAGCGTCACGGTCATGGGCCTGGTGATCGGCAACATGAAGCTGATCGAACTCGAGGCGCTGCAGCGGTTCAAGGAACACCTGACCATCGTGTTGCTGTCGGTGTTGTTCATCGTCATTCCGTCGCAGCTTCAGGCCGACGCGCTGGTGTCGCTGGACTGGCGCGTGGCCCTGTACGTGCTGGCGGTCCTGCTGGTCGTGCGTCCGCTGACGATTGCGATCGCGACCGCCGGTGCGCCGATGCGACGGGCGGACAAGCTGCTGCTGGGCTGGATCGCGCCGCGCGGCATCGTCGCCGCGGCCACCGCCGGCATCTTCGGGCCGGCGCTGGTGGCGGCCGGTTATCCCGACGCGGCCCTGCTGCTGCCGATCACGTTTGCCGTCATCATCGCCACGGTGCTGGCCCACGGACTGAGCATCGGCACCATGGCCCGGCGCCTGGGCCTGGCCGCCGCCGGCGACAACGGGCTGATGATCGTGGGCGCCACGCGCTGGTCCTGCGCCCTGGGCGCGGCCCTGCATCGGCTGGGCATCGACGTGTTGATCGTCGACGGTGCCTATGCCCATCTCAAGCAGGCCCGCATGGACGGCACGCCGGTCTACCACGGCGAGATCCTGTCCGACCATGCCGAGCACACGCTCGAGGTCCAGCACCTGAGCCACCTGCTCAGCGCCACCGAGAACGAGTTCTACAACGCGCTGGTGTGCAAGGCCCAGGGCCGCCATTTCGGGCATCACCGCACCTTCCAGCTGGCCACCGAGGTGCCGCCGGGCAAGGAACTCAAGGGTATGCAGCTGCAGCAGCGCGGCTTTTTCGCCTTCGACCCGGGGGCCACCGCGGACGTGCTGAACCGGCGCATGGAGCAGGGCTGGACGGTGCAGACCACCAAGCTGACCCGGAACCATGGCTGGGCCGAACTGGTCGCGCGACTGGGCGAGCAGGGCACGGACTGGACGCTGCTGGGCGGCGTGTCGCCCACCGGCGCCTTCCGCCTGTATTCGAAGGAGCAGAAATTCAAGCTCGAAGCCGGCTGGACGGTGTTGTTGTTCGCCCCGCCCAAGGTGGCCGAACGCGCCGAGGCGCAGCCGGAACCCTGACACGGCCGCGCCGGCGGCCGCCCGGCTGGGCTGCCGTAAAATGCCCGGTTTCCCTGAAGCTTCGCAATGGCGCAACGCCAGTTTTCCCCGCCGCCCCCGCATTTCAGCAGTTCACCCCTGGTCCGACAACTCGCCAGCCTGGGCATCACCCCGGCGGCTGAGCTGACGCAGACGTTTGCCGAACGACTGAGCCATTGGGTGGCCTGGACCGATGCGATCGCGTTGTCGCAGGTCCTGGCCGACGAGCCGGGTGCGGCCCGACCAGCCATGGCTGCGTCGGCGCCTCCCAGGTAAGGTGCTCGTATTTCGGCCCGTCCAGCGGCGGCTCGACCGGTATTTCTGCCGCGTAGTCACCCGACGCCCACTCTCCCCAGTACTTTTCGACCAGCGCGTACGTTTCCTCGGCGTCCAGGTCACCAACCAGTATGACAACCGTCTTTTCCGGCCGGTACCAGCGCTCGAAGAACAGCCGTGAGTACTCCATCTGATCGGGCATGGCCTCGATATCCTCGATGAGCCCCATCGGCGTGTGCTCGTAGGTGTGCTGCGAGTACATCAGGTCCCTGACTCGCTCCAGGAGCTTCTGAATCGGGTTGGAAAAATTCTTAAGGTATTCGCCCTTGACGGCGAGCGCCTCGGTGCGGAACTGCTCCTCGGTGTATTTCAGCCGCTGAAAGCGGTCCGCCTCGAGCTCGATGACCTTTTCGAGGTCGGCTTTCGTGAACGTGATGCGGTAGTTGGTGTAATCGGCCGTCGTGTAGGCACTCCGATCGGCGCCTGCTCTCTTGAGGATGTC
>JBFIDI010000049.1:0-18929 GCA_041581405.1 Burkholderiaceae bacterium | reverse complement strand
GGAAGACATCGACATCATGGTTGTGCTCCTTTGTAGCTTCAGAACACGCCGGTGCGCGTGATGCGCCGGCTGATCTTGTTGGCCACCAGCACCAGGACCAGGGCGACGACGGCGTTGAAGATGCCTGCCGCAGCGGCCAGGTCGTATTTCGCACCCTGCAGTCCGAGCCGATAGATGTAGGTCGCGATGACGTCCGCCGTCTCGTAGGTCGTGGGCTGGTACAGCAACACGATGAATTCGTAGCCGACCTCCAGGATGTTGCCGAGCTTGATCACCATCAGCACGGCGATCGTCGGAATGATGCTCGGCAGCGTGATACGCCAGATCATCTGCCAGCGCGTGGCGCCGTCGATCTGCGCCGATTCGTACAGCGCCGGGTTGATGCCCATGATCGCCGCGAGGTAGATGATGGAATCGAAGCCGGCCTCCTTCCAGATGTTCGAGCCGATGAAGATGGTTCGGAACCATTCCGGCCGGGTCAGGAAGTAGGTGCGGTCGAAGCCCAGGGCCGCCAGTGCATTGTTGACCAGGCCCGTCGTCGGCGACAGCAAGGCCACGACGATACCGGCCACCACCACGATGGATATGAAGTGCGGCAGATAGACCGACGTCTGGATGGCCTTGCGGATGCCCTTGGACTGCACCTCGTTGATCATCAGGGCCAGCAGAATGGGGATCGGCGCGGCGATGATCAGCGAATAGAAGCTGATCACCAGCGTGTTCCAGACGGCGCTGCGGAACTGGTCGCTCTCGAACAGCGTGACGAAATGCGCGAAGCCGACCCAGGGGCTGCCTTCGATGCCCTTGAAGGCACTGAACTGCTTGAAGGCGATCTGCAGTCCGTACAGTGGCTGGTACAGGAAGACGACGAACCAGATCAGCGCCGGCGCCAGCATGACGTACAACATCCAGTCGCGCCGCAGCGACTGCATCAGGGTTTCCGCCGGGTACACCTTGGCGGTGTTGCCAGGCTGGGGAGCGAGTCCGGCGAGGCTGCTCATGACGTCGCCTCGGGGTGGTGAAAGACGCAGCGATCGGTCACCGCGTCGAACAGGTAGATGCGCTGCAGATCGACGTGCAGCGTGATCGGCTTGTCGCTCTCGACGACGCGCCGGCCTTCGGAGCGGACGATGACCAGGTGCTCGCCGATGCGCACATGCACGAAGGATTCGCCGCCAAGGGGCTCGACCAGTTCGACCAGGCCGTGGATGGGCTGCGTGCCGTCGCGCGGCGCCAGGTGCATGTCCTCGGGCCGCACGCCGAACAGCAGGTCCGTGGACCCCGCCACGGACTGGAGCGCCGATGCGGGCAGGGACAACTTGTCGTTGCCGACTCTCACCGCGGGCTGGTCGGCGTCGCTCGTCAGGGTGCACGGAAAGACGTTCATCGGCGGCGAGCCGATGAAGGTCGCGACAAACGAAGAGGCCGGCGAGTTGAACAGTTCGCTGGGTGTCCCGGTCTGCTCGATCACGCCGTTGCGCATCACGACGATGCGGTCGGCCAGCGTCATGGCTTCGAGCTGGTCGTGCGTGACGTACATCACCGTATTGCCCAGCCGCGCATGCAGCCGCTTGATCTCGGAGCGCATCTGGGTGCGCAACTTGGCATCCAGGTTCGACAAGGGCTCGTCGAACAGGAAGACCTCGGGGTCGCGCACGATCGCACGGCCCATGGCGACGCGCTGGCGCTGGCCGCCGGAGAGTTCGGCCGGCTGGCGGTCGAGCAAGGGGCCGAGTTCCAGGATGGACGCCGCGCGGTCGACCTTGGCATCGATGTCCTTGCGCGGCATGCGCCCCAGGCGCAGGCCGAACGAGATGTTGTCGCGCACCGTCAGATGCGGGTACAAGGCATAGTTCTGGAACACCATCGCCACGCCGCGGTCCTTCGGCGCAAGGTGGTTGACCACCTTGCCACCGATCGAGACCGTTCCGCCGGAGATGCCTTCCAGGCCAGCCACCATGCGCAGCGTGGTCGACTTGCCGCAACCTGAAGGACCCACCAGGACGACGAACTCGCCCGGCTTGATCTCGAGGTTGACGTCGTTGACCACCATCACGGGGCCGAACTGCTTGACGACGTTTTGCAGGCTGACATTCGCTGCCATGGTGTCTCCTCCACTTTCCTTACTGGGTCGACCGCAACCGACCGGTTGCAATCACGGGCAGATCTGCCCGCCGTTGACATCGAGAATCTGCCCGGTGATGTAGCCGGCGCACGCGTGCGAGGCCAGGAACACGTAGGCAGGCGCGACTTCGTCCGGCACGCCGAAACGGGCCATGGGAATCGTCGCAGAAATCCTGGCGACGGTGGCCTCGTCCTTGTCGGCGTGAAAGGCGGTGGTGATGGAACCCGGCGCAACCACGTTGAAACGGATGCCATCCTTGGTGAATTCCTTGACCCAGTTGCGCTGGGCGCTGTGCAGCCAGCCCTTGGCTGCGGCATAGACGGACGAGCCCGGGCCGCCGCCTTCGCGGCCGGCCAGCGAGCCGGTGCTGATCACGGCGCTGGTCTGGCCGGTGGATTTTGCCGAGGCCCGCAGGTGCGGAATTGCAAAGCGCGTGGTCATGAGCGCCGAGCGCACGTTCAGGTCCATGACCTGATCATAAAAGTCGTCTTCCAGCACTTCAAGGCCACGGCGTCCGACCAGGCCGCCGGCATTGCTGACCAGCACGTCGAGTCCGCCGAAACGCTCGACGAATTGTTCGATCAGGCTGCGGCAGTTCGGCGTCCTGGTCAGATCGGCGCAGAAAAATGCGCCGCGCTCGCCGGCACCCTCGAGCACCGCCAGCGCTTCCGCCGTGGGTTTTTCCTGATGGCCGTGCAGGCCGACATGCGCGCCGAGCGCGAGCAACTGCTTGGCGACGGACAGGCCGATGCCGGAAGAGGAGCCGGTGACGAGCACACGCCGGCCTTTGAGATCATCAAACATGGGTATTCAATCCTTGGAGGTGGGGGACAGTGACGACCCGGACACGGAGGTCCGGATCCATGAGAGAGAAAGAGAAACGTTCCGCAGGCCGATCAGAATTCGTGGCGCAAGCCGATTTCGACGTAGAGGTTTTCACGCTGGTCCCGCTGCGGGCCGAAGCCGTTGCTGCCGGGCCGGTAGCCCGGCCCGCCCAGGCGCTCGAGGGCGATCGTCGGCATGAACATCGTGCGCTTGCTGAACTTGTACCAGGAGCCGAACGCGACCTTGGTGATCTCCGGCTGCAGCACGCCAGCCGTGTTTTTCTCCAGCTTGCGGGTCACCATGGCGCCGAGGTCCCAGCGGCCCACCTGGTAGTTCACGCTGACCGAGGCCGTGGACATGCGATACAGCGAATGATCACTGACCACACCCTTGTAGCCGGTGGAATGGGCCACGGTGCCTTTCAGTTCGAATGAACCGAAGTCCCAGGCAGCGCCGGTAAACCAGGAGTTGGACTTGCGGTCCTCGGTCGTCGGCGCAGATCCATCCCGGTAGACGTCGTGCTGGTAACCGATGTCCCACAGGAACGGCGCTTTGCGCACCTCGAATCCCAGGCCCCAGGGATTCTCGATGCCCTTGACTTCGGTGAGCACGTAGTGGGCGGACGTACGGACCCGGACACCGCCGCCGGGCTCGAGCCACGGCGACTCGTAATACAGGCCGTTGTCCATGTTGTTCTCGACGCGACCCTTGCGGCTGTTGATGGCGCCGACACTGTCGGTCATGGCCTCGGTGTCGCCGCCACCGACAATGGAATTGCCGACCGTCAGGATCCGGCCCGCGGCCAGGGAACCGAACGTCCTGCTCCTGAGGCCCACCCATGACTTGTCGGTCCAGAATCGCCGGCCTGAGCGCTCCATGCCCGTGTCCAGGTAGAAACGCTGCTCCAGCCGGAAGAAGGCTTCCAGATCCTTGCTCAGCTTCTCGCGGCCTTGAATGCCCCAGCGGTTGGCGGAAATCTCCTCCATCCGGATCGTGTTCCCGTCCCGGGGGTTGGACTGATGCAGGAGGCCAAGGTCGACGCGTCCGTAGATCTTGACGTCGTCGTTGGCCGTGGCCGCCATCGGCAGGACGACCATGGCGGCCAGCAAGGCCTTGCGGTAGGGTGATGGCATCAGCGTGCTCCTGTGTCTCGAGTGAAGGGTCTTGTGTAACGGTACACAATGGATTGTAATGACGGTTGTGTACCGTTTTACTAGGGAAAACCCTTAATCGAAACAATCTCCCCCGGGGTGACGCCCTGCGACCCTGGATGCCGCGACCGCGCAGACGCGTTCCAGGCCTGTGCAACCTCTCCCGCCCGCCCAGCCTGCTACGGAGCCGGGACGTCGCGGTTTTGCAACGCGATGGCTCGCGCCGGCGCAGTGACGCATGGGCAACGCGCGAGGAAGGCGCCTGCTCCGTCGCGCGTCAAGCGACCGGGACCGTGTTCGCCGCTGCGCCGGCCACACGGCCGCGACGCGGACCACTGGTCGCCGGGCCGGTCGATGCCCGTACCAGCAACTCCGGCGAAAAGATCACCTGCCGGGGCTCGAGATCGGGCTTCGCCATCCGGTTGAGCAGATGCTCCACGGCCGCGTCGGCGATGGCCTTCATCGGCTGCGCGACCGTCGTCAATGGCGGGCTGACGTAGTTGCCGAGGAACAGTCCGTCGATGCCGATGACCGACTTTTGCGCGGGTACATCGACCCCCGCCTTGCGCAGGCCCGCGAGCAGTCCGATCGATACCAGATCGTTGACCCCGATCAGCGCCGTCGAGGACTTGCGCTTGCCCTGCAAGGCGACGGCCGCCGAATAACCGAGCTCGGTCATCTCGTTCTCCGAATAGTCGGTCTCGGTGGACCCGACAAACACATCGAACGCGACTCCGGCGCGCGCACAGGCCGCCATCACACCGTCCTGGCGCGCGATCCGGTTCACCGACTTGAACGGTGCATTGACGAAGGTGATGGCCCGGTGGCCGAGCCCGACCAGATGCTCGACCGCCATCGATCCGGCGCGCGCGTTGTCGACGCTGACGGAGTCCCGCAGCAAGCCGTCGGAGACAGAATCGCGGTCGAGGCTGACTGCCGCGAGGCCTTGCCCGATCAAGGGTTCGAGATGTTCCTGCGCCATCAGCGCGGCCCCCAGAATCACACCGCGCACACCCTGCGCCATGAATGCCTCGGCATACTCGCGCTCGCGCTCCGGATTGCGGTAGGTGTTGCACAGCAGCACACCGTAACCCTGCGCCAGCGCCGCCGACTCGATCCAGCGCGCCAGGACGCCGAAGAAGGGATTGGCGACCGTGGGAACCATCAGGCCGATCATCGGAAGATGACCGATCTTGAGCATGCGCGCCGACTGGTTCGGCCGGAACTTCAGCTCGGCGATGGCCGCCTTGACACGCGCCAGAGTCGCCGGGCGCATCCGGGCCTCCCGGTTGTTCAAGACATTGGAAACCGTGCTGACTGACACACCGGCCAATGCAGCCACATCCTGAATCGTTTTCATATGGGCCTTCGAGCTCCGTTTCGTTTTCCTGGAATATCGTTCTACCATAACAATAACACGCCGCAGAACGCCCGACCATGCGCACAACCCCTTGCGCAAGCGCCCTCTCATCATGGATGCGACGGTTTTTCGGCGTCCCGTCTTGCCTCGAGTCAAATACAAGGGTTAACCCTAGTCTATACACGCATTTGGTAAAACGATACACTAAATGCCGCTTCACAGTTTCCGCATGCCGTGCGCATGCGCATCCACAGGACTCCAGGGCATGGCTTTTGTCAGCTTTCTTCACCACGGCAACATCGCGGCACCGTCGACCGCCCGAGGGCCGAACCGGCTCGTGCGCCTGGTCCGAGACCACTGCGGCGTCGGACTGCGTCGCATGCCCGTCTTGCTGGCCAGCCTGGCGTTCGGCCTCTCGGCGGCCGCCCATCCGTTCGAATCCGCCGAGTTGCGCAAGCCCCGAGCGTCGTTCTTCGATGTCGCCGAACGCATGCGGCTCGTGCGCGCACCGGCGGACGCGCACCTGCGCGCGAGCCTGCCGAAACATGCCGACTGCACGACGGAGGCGCCACTGGAGCCACCGGCTGGCGCGATGGAGATCCCGCCGCGTTATGCCAGCGGCAACCACGGGCCGATCAACCCGCAATACGAGGCCACGGTCAAGCTGTATCGCGACTTCGAGAACATCTCGGCGAGACTGGCCAACCAGTATGTGGCCCATGGCGACGCCCGCAGCGCCACGTGCCTGCTCGATCACCTCGAGCGCTGGGCCAAGGCCGATGCCTTGACCGGCTATACGGTCTCGACCGAAAAAGGAGCCTCCAACCAGGCCTGGTACCAGGCCGAGTGGTCGGCCTCGGCGGCCGCGCTGGCGCTGTCCCAGGTGTTGCCCGAACCCGGCCTCGACCCGGATCGGGTGAACCGGGTGATCCAGTGGCTGCAGCGCGTGTCCAGGCAGCAGATCAGCTACCCGGGAGGCGACAACACCTGCTGCAACAACCACGCCTACTGGCGCGGACTGCATGCCACGATGATCGGCGTGCTGGCCAACGACAGCGAATTGTTTCGCTGGGGTCTCGGTCGGTACGCACTGGCGATCGGGCAGCTCGCGCCGAACGGCAGCTGGCCGCTCGAGATGGCCCGCCACGAGCAGTCGCTGCATTACCAGAACTATGCCTTGTTGCCGCTGGTGATGATCGCCGAGATCGCCGCCCAGCAAGGTATCGACCTGTATGCCTTCAAGGTCGACGGGCGCGACCTGCACAGCGCGATCGCGTTTCTCGGCAAGGCCTTGTCGGACTACAAGGAGAAGCAAGCCACCGGTGCCGAGAAGCTGGACCTGCGCGCCTTCGCTCCGGGTCGCGGCGACCAGGCCTGGGCCGAGTTCTACCGGGCCCGGTTCGGCAAGGATCCGCTGGGGTTGCTGAGCAAGCCGATCTTCAACGCCCGCACCGGCGGCAGCGCAACGCTGCTGGCCTACCGCGCCGGCACGGCATCCGCAGGCAAATGATGAGCGACCACAAGCATCTGGACGTGGTCACGGTCGGCGAAGCGATGGCCTTGTTCATTGCCGGGCGCAGCGGTTCGCTCGCCTCCGTGGATTCCTTCAAACGGGTCACCGCGGGCGCCGAGCTCAACGTGGCGGTGGGCTTGAGCCGACTGGGATTCATGGTCGGCTACATCAGCCGCGTTGGCGACGACAGCTTCGGCCAGCACCTGCTGGCGTTCATGGACGCGCAGGGCATCGACCGCAGCCATGTCGCGATCGACAGGCACCATCCCACCGGCTTCATGATGAAGTCGCTGCAGACCGATGGCAGCGATCCCGTGGTGGAGTATTTTCGCCGCGGCTCGGCGGCCAGCCGGCTCGGCCTTGCCGACAACCCGCAGGCCTATTGCGCGGCATCGCGTCACCTGCACGTGACCGGCATCAGCCCTGCACTGGGTGACGGTGCACGCGAACTGGTGTTCGAACTGGCGCAGCAGGCCCGCGCAGAAGGACGCAGCGTCTCGTTCGACCCCAACCTGCGCCCCAGCCTGTGGCCGTCGAAGCAGCAGATGGTCGAGACCCTGAACGACCTGGCCGCGCGTGCCGACCTGGTGTTGCCCGGCCTGGCCGAGGGACGGCTGCTGACCGGACGCGACAGTGCCGAAGGCATCGCCGACTTCTACCTCGACCGCGGCGCCAGCCAGGTGGTGGTCAAGCTCGGTGCCGATGGCGCCTACTTCGCCGACCGCACGGCCCGCGGCACCATGCCTGGACACAAGGTCGGCAAGGTCGTCGATACGGTCGGCGCCGGCGACGGCTTTGCGGTCGGCGTGATCAGCGCCCTGCTCGAAGGCCTCGATCTGCCGGCGGCGGCGGCCCGCGGCAACGTGATCGGGGCGCGCGTGGTGCAGTTTCCCGGTGACTGCGACGGCCTGCCCGAACGCGCCCAGCTGCGCGCGGCATCGCGCTGCATCTGACACGCGGTTCGGCTCCACGCCCTCTTCGCCCCCAGGCCCGCCCCTCGATCGGAACCCCGACCCATGATGAATACCCGAGACCTGAGCCAGTGTTTTCCGCTGTTGGACGACATTGCACCGGCGAACCGATTGGGCGAAGCCATCCACCAGCGCGACTACGTCGTCGACGGCCAACGGGTCCGCTGGAACGGCGCCGTCAAGACCGTACGTTCGCCGGTGTGCGCGCGCCAGCCCGACGGGACGGTGCGGCAGGTCGAGATCGGCAGCTACCCGGTGATGGGCGAAACCGAAAGCGACGCCATTCTCGACGCCGCCGTGCGCGCCTACGACAGCGGGCGCGGGTCGTGGCCGACGATGACGGTTGCCGGGCGTATCGCCTGCATGCAGGACTTCACGCGGCAGATGGCGGCGCAGCGCGAGCCCATCGTCAAACTGATCATGTGGGAGATCGGCAAGAGCCTGGTCGATGCCCGCAAGGAGTTCGACCGCACCGTCGAATACATCCAGGCCACGATCGCATCGCTGAAGGAACTCGACAACGGCAACTCACGCTTCACGGTGGTCGAGGGAACCATCGGCCAGGTCCGGCGCACCCCGCTCGGAGTGGTCCTGTGCATGGGCCCGTACAACTACCCGCTGAACGAGACCTTCTGCACCCTGATACCAGCGCTGTTGATGGGCAATACCGTCGTGTTCAAGCCGCCGCAATACGGCACCTTGCTGTTCCAGCCGCTGCTCGAGGCTTTCCGCACCGCATTCCCGGCCGGTGTCGTCAACACCGTCTATGCGCCGGGCGCGGTCGTGGTTCCGCGCATGCTGGCATCGGGCAAGGTCAACGTGCTGGCCCTGATCGGCTCGAGCCGGGTGGCCGACCACCTGAAGAAGCAGCATCCCAAGTCGCACCGCCTGCGCGCGATTCTCGGTCTCGATGCGAAGAACGCCGCCATCGTGCTGCCCGATGCCGATCTCGACCTGGCGGTACGCGAGTGCCTGCTTGGCGCGTTGTCGTTCAACGGCCAGCGGTGCACTGCGTTGAAGATGCTGATCGTGCATCGGACCATCGTCGACGAGTTCCTGCGCCGCTTCGTCGCAGCACTCGAGCGGCTCGTGATCGGCATGCCCTGGACCGACGGCGTCGACATCACGCCGCTGCCGGGTCCGCACCGCACGGCCTACATGCAGGCGGCGATCGACGAGGCCGTGGCCAAGGGCGCCCGCGTGGTCAACCCCGGCGGAGGCGCGTCCTGCCAGACGCTGTTCTACCCGGCGGTGGTCTATCCGGTGCGCGAGGGCATGACGCTGTACCGCGAGGAACAGTTCGGTCCGGTCGTTCCCGTGATGGACTTCGACCGGGTCGAGGAAGCCCTCGACTACGTCATCACGTCGGAGCATGGCCAGCAGGTCAGCGTGTTCGGCACCGACCCCGAGCGTATCGGTGCGCTGATCGACCCCTTGGTCAACCAGGTCTGTCGTGTCAATCTGAACTGCCAGTGCCAGCGCGGCCCGGATGTCTTTCCGTTCGCCGGTCGCAAGGACTCGGCCGAAGGAACCTTGTCGGTGTCGGATGCACTACGCGCATTCTCGATCCGCTCCATGGTGGCGACCCGGCACAACGAGGCCAACAAGGACTTGCTCAACGCCATCGTGCATGACCACCGATCGAAGTTCCTCAACACCGGGTTCATCCTGTAGCACCGACCGCCGCCGCCACCACACGCGACCGCACCCGCAGGTCGGCCGCGGGTCGACCATGACCAGGACCCATCCACAAAGGACATGCATGAACCGCAAACGCCGTGCCAAGATCGTCGCCACCCTTGGCCCCGCCAGCTCCGACTACGCGACGATTCGCGCCCTGTTCGATGCCGGCGCCGACGTGTTCCGACTCAACTTCAGCCACGGCACGCATGAGCAACACCAGGCACGCGTGGCCCTCATCCGCCAGATCGAAACCGAACGCGGACGTCCGATCGCGATCCTGCTCGACCTGCAGGGGCCGAAACTGCGGGTCGGCAGCTTCGCCGACGGTCCGGTTGAACTGACGGCCGGCCAGACCTTCAGGCTCGACCTGGATTCCCGTCCCGGTGACGCCACACGCGCACCGCTGCCCCACCCGGAGATCTTCGCCGCGCTGAAGGTCGGCACCGACCTGCTGCTCGACGACGGCAGGATCCGCTTGTCGGTGCAGGCCTGTGGCGCGGACTTCGCCGAGACCGTGGTTGTCAACGGCGGGCGACTGTCCGAACGCAAGGGCGTCAACGTGCCATCGGTACTGCTGCCGATATCCGCACTCACCCGCAAGGACCATGCGGACCTGGCGTTCGGACTGACGCTCGACATCGACTGGGTTGCGCTGTCGTTCGTGCAACGGGCCGCCGACCTGCGGGAAGTGCACGACATCGTCAAGGGGCGCGTCGGCGTTTTGTCGAAACTCGAGAAGCCGGCCGCCATCGAGTCGCTCGCAGCCATCGTCGAAGCGTCCGACGCCGTGATGGTCGCGCGCGGCGATCTCGGTGTCGAGTTGCCGGCCGAACAGGTGCCGCGAATCCAGAAGCAGATCATTCGCGCCTGTCGCGACGCCGGCAAGCCGGTGATCGTCGCCACCCAGATGCTCGAGTCGATGGTCACGGCGCCGGTACCGACCCGGGCCGAGGCGTCCGATGTCGCCACCGCGGTCTACGACGGCGCCGACGCGGTGATGTTGTCGGCCGAATCCGCATCCGGGCAGTACCCGATCGAAGCGGTCGCGATGATGAGCCGGATCATTGCCGAGGTCGAGTCGGACCCCTACTACCGCGACCTGATGGAAGCGTCGCAGAAGGCACCGCAACCGACCGTCGCGGACGCGGTGTGCCTGTCGATGCGTGCCACCGCACGTGTGTTGCCGATCGCCGCGATCGTCGCCTACACCCGCTCGGGCGCCACCTGCATCCGGGCGGCCCGCGAGCGGCCCCAGGCCGCCATCCTCAGCGTCACTCCGGAGCGCCATGTCGCGCGCCGCCTCGCATTGGCCTGGGGGGTGCATTCGGTGTTTTCGGATGAGCCCATCAGCGACGTACCCGACATGATCGCGACGGCGTGCACGATCGCACGGCGCGAGGGGCTGGCGAAAGCCGGCGATCACATCGTCGTCGCCGCCGGCATGCCGTTCGGCATGGTGGGCAGCACCAACTTCCTGCATATCGCAAAGGCGTGAACATCATGGCCATCATCAAGGACATCCGGGGCATCGAACTGCTCGACTCCCGCGGCAACCCGACGGTTGCCGCCACGGTCACGCTGGAAGGCGGCGCGACGGGTTTCGCATCCGTTCCGTCCGGGGCGTCGACCGGTTCGCGCGAGGCCGTCGAGCTGCGCGACAAGGACCGGCGACGCTACATCGGCAAGGGCGTGTTGCGGGCGGTCGGCCATGTCAACAACGAACTGCGCCAGGCACTGGCCGGGCACGATGCCGCCGACCAGTCGGCGCGCGACCGCCAGATGCTCGAACTCGACGGCAGTGGCAATCTGTCGCGCTTGGGGTCGAATGCGGTTCTCGCGGTCTCGCTGGCCATCGCCAAGGCGCAGGCCGCACACGACGGCATGGCCCTGTATCGCGCCGTGGCGGGTAGCGCCGGCACGCCGGCGCTGCCGGTCCCGATGATGAACATCGTCAATGGCGGCGCACATGCCGACAACAACATCGACATCCAGGAGTTCATGATCCTGCCGGTGGGCGCCGCCAGCTTCTCCGAGGCCTTGCAGTTCGGCGCCGAGATCTTCCACGCATTGAAGGCCGATCTGAAGTCCCGCGGCCTGGCCACGTCGGTGGGTGACGAAGGCGGGTTCGCTCCCAATCTGGCGAGCAACGAGGCCGCCCTCGAGGCCATCCTGTCGGCGATCCGCGTCGTCGGGCTGGAGGCGGGCAAGGACATCTGGCTCGGACTCGATGTGGCCAGTTCCGAGTTCCACCACGACGACCGATACCACCTGTCGGCCGACGCGAAGTCGTATTCCTCGGCCGAATTCGTCGCCTACCTGGCCCGGCTGGCCGACAACTTTCCGATTCTCTCGATCGAGGACGGCATGGCCGAAGACGACTGGGCCGGCTGGGCCATGCTCAGCGAACGCCTGGGCAAGCGCGTGCAGCTGGTGGGCGACGACCTGTTCGTGACCCATACCGAGATCCTGCGGCGCGGCATCGACGAAGGCATCGCCAACGCGATCCTGATCAAGCCCAACCAGATCGGCACGCTGAGCCAGACGCTGGCGGCGATCGCCATGGCCTCCGATGCCGGCTACGCATCGGTGATCTCGCACCGATCCGGCGAGACCGAGGACGTGACGATCGCCGACCTCGCGGTGGCGACGTCGGCGAGCCAGATCAAGACCGGTTCCTTGTGCCGCTCCGAGCGCACGGCCAAATACAACCGACTGTTGATGATCGAGCAGGAACTGGGCGACAAGGCGCTGTATGCGGGTCGTTCCGCATTTCCGGCCGCGGTCGCCGGCACGCTGGGGCACTGAGCGCGAAACCCTCGACGGCGGGGTCGATCGGCCTTCGAGTCGCCGATCGCCCGGCGTCTGCCGGTGGCGCACGAAAGCGGCCTTGCGCCACCGGCAACCGGGCACCTAGGGAAAACGCTAAAGGAATTCCGAAAAAATAGTGTATCGATACACCAGTTTTATGAAACAATTTGTCCTGGCACTGAAATCCATCGTTTATTCCCCCCCTCAGGCCGCTGTTTCGGCCGGGTTGGCCAGGGCCAGGGCCGGTCACCACGCTTCACAAGGAGATTAGGAAGATGTCTACGCAATACACGACAAGCCACCGCCTGGTGGCAGGGTTGGTTCTTACCTCGCTGGTCGGCCTTACCGCGTGCGGCGGTGGTTACGAGAGCAACTCGACCTTGCCGGTCGCAGCCCCTGCGCCCGCACCCGCGCCTGCGCCGGCCCCCGCACCCGCACCGGCGCCGGCCCCCGTCCCGCCGCCAGGGGCGGTCAATCCCGTTGGCGAATGGAAGTTCGAGGATCTGGACTTTGCGGTTGCACGGGTCATCTCCTCCGCGACGGCAGGCTTGACGCTGCTGGACGCGCTGACCCCGAGTTCGACGACCGCCTCGAAGAACATCTTCTCGACCGTGGCCGGCAAGCTCGGCAACGCCTTGAAGATGACACAGGACGCGGTTGCCGCGAACTACCCCATCATCAAGGCCGGAAATGGGGACTACACCTTCTCGATGACGCCCGGCATGAGCATCGAGATGTGGATTCAACCCACGGGTCACAGCGCGACCAAGGCCGACACCCTGGTCAGCCATACCACGAGTTCCGTTGCCGGTTGTACCTACAACCCGTCGAACGCATCGGGTTACACCTTCAAGCTGAACACGAACGGAACCCTGGTGTTTGCCCTCAACGGCAACAAGAACCTGACCTCCGTATCGGCGGTGGCCGACAACACCTGGGCACACGTGGTGGCCACCTATGACAAGACCGAGATGAAGATCTTCATCAACGGCGTACTCGATGCCAGCACGGCCTACACCGACAACATCGCGAGCCCGGTGGCGTCGAGCACCGGTCCGACCACGGTTGAATGCAGCAACTTCAAGGTTGGCGGATCGACCACCACGCAAAGCGCCGATACCGGAAACTTCCAGGGCCTGATGGACGAGTTCCGCATGTACGACGTCGGCCTGACGGACGCGCAGGTGGCAGCGCGGTTCGCGACGTTCTGATCCCCGGCACCACCCATGCCGCTTCCGACGTGCATGGGTGGACCAGCCGCCGAATGACGGCGGCGCCCTCCAACTAGGCCCTTTGACGACGGCGCGCACCGGTGACCGATCGCCACAGGGTCCATGACGCAATGATGAACATGAAACGCGAGACCCGTGGCATGGGGCCGCTTGCACGCGGCCGGGCCACGGCGACGCTGGCCCGGACCGTTGCGGTGGCGGCGATGTCGCTGCTGACGGCATGCGGCGGTGGCGGTGGCGACGGCAGCCCGGTGACCGCCATTCCCGGCACCCCATCCCCCGCTCCCGGCACACTTCCGGTGGCGGCGTGCCAGCCCGTCCCGCAGAGCCTGACGTCGATCTTCGAAGCGGAAGGACCGAGTCCGTATTCGGCCGACGGCTGCTCGATGGTTTTCGACGCCCTGGCCGCGCAGGTCGTCACCCCCAACGGCAACGGCTGGCGGCATGAACTGAAGATCCCGAGCCGCCTGCGCACCGGCATGACCCGCATCACCGAATCGTTCACCGCCGACATCAAGGTCGATCTGTCGCGCGGCGGCAAGACCATCGTGCTGCAATACCACGCGGAAGGCACGGGCACCATCGTGAAGGTCTATGTCGCGGACTCCTCCGAATCCGGCTTCTTCAACAGCATCGCCGACGACGGCATATTCGATGTCTACGTGCGCGTGTTGCCGGCAGGCAGTACCAGCGAAGAGAAGCTGGCGCTGGGCACCATCACCAGCGGCGAGACCTTCCATCTGTCCGTGTCCAACGTGTTGGGCCATGTCAGCGTTTCGGCGTTCGGCAATACCAAGGTGGCCACGGTCGCCGATGGTGGAGCGTCCTACCTGAAGTTCGGCAACTACCTGCAATCGCAGGACCCGGTCAGCGGCGTCAATTGCACGCCTTTCGCCACCTGTTATGCCAGCTTCGGAATCGTCGAGGCAACGGTCACGATGAGCCAGGTGGCCTACAGCCGCCAATGACCCGCGGTCGAGCGACACGGCTGCGCGCAGGTTGAACCTGTCTTGAACGCATGGTCCCGTGTGGCTGGCCTGGCGACGGCGCTGGTCTTGACCTTGCCGGGCACGCTTGCGCACGCGCGCGAGGCCATTGCCGGTTCGCCATCGTTGTCGCTGACGGCAGACCGCCTGCATGCGTTGGCCGAGACCGAACGGCGGCAATGGCTCGACTACCTGTCACGATCGCAGACCAGGCTGGCGGCGGACAAGGCGAGCCTGGCCGCCGAACGCGCATCGTTGCGAGCGCCGCATGTTCCGGCAGTGGTCGCGGGCGATGGCCTGGCGACCATGCCGCTGAACCGTGCCGCCGCCTGGTACGGATCGTCCGACGCGCGCCAGGCAGCCGGCACCATCGTCAGCTTCCAGACGCCTTCGGGCGGATGGGGCAAGAACCAGGCCCGCAATACGCCCGAACGACTGCCGGGACAGTGGTATGTGGCGACCGAGCCATCCGCCCTGCGCCTGGCGCGTGACCCCGCCTGGCGCCATGTCGGCACCATCGACAACGGCGCCACGGTGACCGAGATCCGGTTCCTGGCCAAGGTCGCCGAGCAGTCACCGGCGAGCAGCGCCGAGATCTACCGCCATAGCCTGGTCCGTGGCTTGAACTACCTGCTGGAGGCCCAGTTCCCCAACGGCGGCTGGCCGCAGATCTGGCCATTGCAGGGTGGGTATCACGATGCCGTGACCCTGAACGACGGCGCGATGGTGAACGTGGCCCGGTTGATGGGCGACGCGGCGCGCGCAGACGCCGAATGGCGGTTTCTGACCGAGGTCATGCGTGCAGCCCTGGCCCGCGCGGAACGCCGGGCGATCGCCCTCCTGCTGCAGTTGCAGGACGGTGCCAGCGGCCGCAGGTCCCTGTGGACGCAGCAATACGATGCCTTGACACTCACGCCGGCCCCGGGCCGCAGCTACGAGCCGGCCGCCCTGGCCAGCGCGGAAAGCGCACGCATCCTGGTCTATCTGATGGCATTGCCCCAGCCCGATGCCGCCATCGTTGCGGCGGTCGATGCCGGCATCGCGGCATTGCGCGCCTTGGCGATCGAGAACATGCACTGGCACGGACCGGGCGACGTCGACGGCTCCCGGTTGTCGCCCCGGCTAGGCGAGGCGCCCTTGTGGGCCCGCTATTACGACCGGATCACGTTGCGGCCGATCTTCGGCGACAGGGACGGCAGCATCCATCACGACATCGGCACCATCTCCGACGAGCGTCGCAACGGTTACGCCTGGTTCGGCCGCGAGCCCGCCAAGGCGATTGCGACCCACGCCACGTGGCGAACGCGGCAGCCCCCCTGAGACGCGCCACGACCGCACGGCGCCTGGCCCCGGATACCGCCGCCTACCAGGACGACTGGATGGTATTGTCCGACGAGTGTTTCGACGTGGAGTTCAGCGGCGTGCCGCTGTTGATCACCCGATTGCCGGTGATGGTCCAGTTGCGCGGACCACCTGCGCCTTCGTCGCCTTGCGCACGGTCGTCCCGCAGCACGATGGCCGCGAAACCCGCGACTGTGTTGTTGCTGAAGGTGTTGTTGCGCAACACGCTGTCGGAACTCTTGCCCAGCACGACGCCGGCGATGGGCGGGCGATCCATCCCGGTGTTGTCACGGATCAGGTTGTCCTCGATGGTGCTGTTCGAGGTGCCGAACTGAACGGTGATACCCCAGGCGCAGGCCACCAGGTCGTTGTGGTGGATCCAGTTGTGGACCCCGGTCTTGTCGTGGGTCGCACCGGAATTGCCCAGCCCGATGCCCGCCCGGTGCGACGCCACGACCGTGTTGAACGACACTTCGTTGGCATATTCGTCTTCGCCGTGCAGGTCGATCGCGTCCAGCTGGCTGCCTTCGAACCGGTTGCGCGTCACCAGGTTGTTGTGGGCCCAATACTGGATGATCACCGAATGCCGGATATACGGCGTGTCGGTTTCGTTGTTCTCCAGGACCACGAAATAGGTGTCCTGGTCGGGCCGACCCAGAAAGGGATTGGCCGCGGCCGCCCGGTGCCGGTCGCCCTGGATGGAAAAACCATAACCGGCGCCGCCGCCGCCGACATCGGTGGCGTTACGCGCCAGCGAGTTCTTCACGACGATATCGTGCGACCCGGCCCCGATGCGCACACCCATGCGCCGGAACTTCTCGACCATCACGTTGTCGATCGTCACGTTGTAGGTCGGCTCGCCGGCGCCGTAACCCATGGCAATGGCATAAGTCAGGCCACCGGCATCCGGGTTGCTAACCCGGGTGTCGGACGAGTAGCTCCTGTTCCAGCTGCTGGTGACGGTCAGGTTGCTGATCACGACATCGTGCACGCCACGCAGCACGATGCCGTGCAATGTCGTGCGGCCGCGGTCGTCGAAGCCCGAGCGCAGGATGGTCCCGGCCCGGCTCTGGCCCTGCAGGTTGACACCCGACTTGAGCAGCGTGATGTTGGCATTGCGCTGCGCGTCGGAGCCGGTCAACAGGTTGTAGGTGCCATCGGGAAAGTAGACGGAACTGCCGGCCGTCGTCCGGGCGTCGGCCAGCACGGCCTCGATCCCCGGCCGGTCGTCGTTGTCGGAGTCGGCCAGATCGATCACGAATCCCAGGCTGGCGGCCCGTTGAACGACATCGATGACCCTGGTCGCGACAAGGGGCTGGTGCCGCCGGTGTTCGCTGCCATCGGCCTCCCGCATGCCGGGGTTGCCGGCGGGGACGGTGCCTGCAGCCGCGGCTGTGGCGATGACGCGTTCGCCGGCCATGCCGGCCGCTTGCACCGAGGCAAAGAACACCGGCAGGCAGATGGCCGCGGTGGCGGCGGCCATCCGCCAGACCCGCAGTCCGCGCCAACGGGCACGACCATGCCGGTGCGGCTTGTCGCGCCGGGCGCCGGAACCGGTTACGCTGCGCTCCTGCACGAGAAGAAGCCCGTCCAGCGATACGTCGTATCTTCGAATCGAATTACGTGTTCGGTCGTCGGCGTGACATCGGCCCGGTTGCTGACCATCAGGATCAGATGCAGGCCCTGGCCCAGCAGTTCGACGACGCTGCCCTGTTCGTCATGCCCGATGACCCGCAACTGCGTCAACACGCCACGTGCACCGTGGCATCGTTCGCTGGGCTCGTCGAAGAAGCCGTGTGTCTCGTAGGCCGACGCGAACAGGTGGTTCCCCCCGCGCTGGCGCAGGATCAGCGTGGTGTCGCGACGCAGGTTGAACGACGCATCGTTACCGCCGAGTTGCGCGAACAACAGTTCGCCGCCGGTGGCGGCGCTCAGCCAGGTATTGAATCGCCCGCCCTGCAGCCAGGTCACCCGGCCGGGTCCGGTGACGCGGCTGCGCGCGACACCCATCAGATGCTGGTAACCATGGCTTTCACCCAGCACCGACCACTGCGTGCGGTTGTAGTCGACCGCCGCCGTCGTTTCCGTGATCTGCCCGCTGTACTGCACCGCATAGTCGTAGTCGTGTTCGGCGTCGCTGCACAACCGGTACAGGTCGACCAGCACCGGCGTGCTCAGCCGGTCGTGGGTGACCAGCAACACGCTGCGTTGCATCGCCACGCCGGCGTAATGATCGTTGGCCCGGCCGCTCATCGCCTGCACCGCGCCCGTCCCGCTGAAGAAGTGCGTCAGGCCATGCACCTGGTCGGCGCGTTTGCGGTCGCCGTCGTTCTGCGACTTCCGGTCGACCACGACGCCGTTGTGCGCCAGGGTCTGACGCGCCCAGGTCAGGTTCTCCGGCAGATAACGACCGCCGAACTTGGGCTCGACGTTGAGCCAGCGGGCAAAACCGTATTCGCGCAGCACCTCTTCGCCGCGGTTGAACCAGCTGATGCCCAGGGTATCGAAATGGCCGTGGTCCATGCCGTGCTGGCCGTAGTTCATCACCACCTGGCTGATGTCGCCATCGGCGGCCTTGGCGCGCAGGAACCCCTGTGCGCCCTTGTCGCCCATCGGGCCTTCGTTGAGTTCGATGCTGGGCCAGAACGGCTTTGCGTCGCTGCCCAGCGCATCGGCAGCGGCCGCCAGCCCCAGCGCCGCGGGGTGAACCCAGACCTGCCCCTGCTGGCGCGCCAGCGCGTGAACGGCAGGGTCGTCGCCGTATCGGGCGTTGTAGACCGCCGCTGCGATCAACAGGCCTTCGTCGTTGATGCCCATGGTGCGCGAGGCGTCGTTCAATGCCGGCAGGCAGCCATCGGGACTGACCGTCGACAACAGCGCACGAATCGTCGTGCGGATGACCTGATCCTTGAAGTTGTAGATGTCCAGGTCCGG